>JBICIB010001025.1:0-2745 GCA_043101415.1 Planctomycetota bacterium JB042
GACGTCCGGTCGTGCATCCCGACCTGCGCGAGCGGGTGCGGAGGTCGATCGAGAAGGCCGGGAGGACCGAGCGGGAGCAGTGGGACCGCGAGCTGTTCGGGAAGGGGATGTTCGAGAATCGGGTCCACGGGTCGTGCACGTCGTCGGCGATCTACCTGCAGACCGGGCTCCGGGCGGCCGGGATCCCGACGCGCACGGTGGTCTGCGTGCCGGTGATCGACGCCTCCGACCCGCGCGAGGTCGCGATGCTCGATCGCCTCGAGCACCACGGCATGCGACGTCTCCTGAAGCGGGCCGCCGCCGAGCGCGGTCGCTCGTGGGCGTCCCACACGTTCAACGAGGTCCACGTCGGCGGCCGGTGGCGACGGCTGAACTACGCGCACCTCGGCCAGAGCTCGCTGTTCGGCGGGATGATGGGCCTGATGACCCACGTCCACACGTTCCGCGACCACGCCGAGGCCGGCCTCGTCACCTGGGGCCTCCGCGACGCCGGGCCCCGCGACGACGCGCTGTTCGGCGGCTCGAACCCGTACTCGTGCGTCGAGATCGACGACCGATTCGGCGAGCACGCGAACGCGGCGAACCCGAAGGTCGAGGAGGGGTTCGACACGCTGACCGTGCGCCGCCTCGACTGGTTCGACGATCCGGACCTCCACCCGACGATCGAGATGCGGCTCGACGACCCGGAGACCGCCGGCCACCTCGTCTTCCACGTCGACGAGGCGATCCTCGGCGAGGGCCCGTCGCAGTACGCCGACTTCTACCGGCGGGTCGACAAGGAGTTCGTGCTCCGCGCCCGCGACCGTTCGCGCGACGCGCTGCGCGCGCACGCCGCCCGGGGCTACTGGGTCGACACGATCGAGGGAGTCCACGCCTTCTACCTCCGGATCGAGCCGGACGAGTTCCGGCGCATGCACGAGGGGATCGAGTACGCGCTCGAGGCGGTCGACCGGGAGAGCGAGGTCCGGTGGATCGTCCCGGCGGGGATCTCGATCGTCCGACGGTGAGGGCGGGGGACAGGGCTCCGGCCGCTCAGCCCTCCTCCGACCGCCCGTCGAGCCGGCGTTCGTACCGGGCCGCGTCGTCGGGGCGGCCCCAGTCGGCGTAGAGCGAGGCGAGGCGCCGCCAGGCGAGCCGACGATCGCGCAACGACGACGCGCCCAGGCGCTCGAGGAACCCGAGGTACCGCGCCTCCGCCTCCTCGTGTCGGCCGAGCGCCGCGAGCGCCTCGCCGTGGCGCAGCCACAGGATGCGGCTCGCCGCGTCCCCCATCTCCTCGAGCCGCTCCTCGAGTCGGCGGACCGCATCCTCGGCGCGCCCGCTCTCGAGTTCGATGTTCGCGAGCGCGGCGGTGGCGCGGTCGATCACGCCGTCGAGTCCCTTCCCGTCCGTCGCCCGACCCCGTTCGAGGATCGCGACGAGCCCGCGCTCCGCCGCGTCGACGTCGCCGGCCTCCTCGGACACGAGCGCGAGGTCGACCTCGGCCTGGAGCGTCTCGGCGGCGTCCGGGCCGTGGGTCTCCCGCGACCGCTCGAGCGTGGCGCGGCCGACCTCCTCCGCCTCGGCGACCTTCCCCGCCCGGCGGAGCGACGAGGTGAGATTCCTCCCGGCCCGGCAGAGCTTCGCCTGGTCCTCGTCGCCGCCGTCGATCAGCCGCTCGAGGATCTCCCGGTCCGTCTCCGCCGCCCCGGCCCAGTCCCCCACCTCGACCAGCGCGAGGACGAGGTCGGTCAGGGACCGGATGGGCGCCGTCGGATCGTCCCCCGCCGTCTCCCGGGCCGTCTCCGCCACCCTTCGGCGGAGCGGGATCGACTCGTCGTAGCGGCGGGACGTCTCGAGGACGGCGGCGAGCGACGCCCGTGCGTGGGTCGCGATCGCCGGCGGCGCCTCGGCGATCACCTCGCGGAACAAGGTGATCGCCTCGTCCGAGCGCCCGGCCCGGTGCGACGTGACGGCGAGGATCCGCTTCGCCTCGAGCGTCTCCGGCGTCCCTTCCCCGCTCGTGCGGAGCCGATGTTCGTAGATCCGCCGGTCGAGCGGGAGCGCGGCCTCGTGGTCGCCGCTCTTCGCCACCGCGGCGACGAGCTTCGACACCGCCTCGATCGTCTCGGCCGAATCCGCGCCGGTCTCCGCCTCGCAGGCGTCGACGAGCCGCCGCCAGACGACGACCGCCTCGTCGACGCGCCCGGCCTTGTCCTCCAACCGGCCGAGCGACTGGAGCACGTCGCGGGTCGCGGGAGCGGTCGCGCCGTCCCGCTCCTCGTAGATCTCGAGCAGGGCGGTCAAGCGCGGGCGCGATTCGTCGAACCGCCCGACGGCGGACTCGGACTGGGCGAGGTTCAGGCGCGCGCGGAGCGTCTGGCGATGCTCGGGGCCGTACGTCTCCTCCGACCGCTGGAGGACCTCCCGGTCGAGCGGCAGCACCTCCTCCATCCGGTCCAGCCCGGCCAGCGCGTCCGCGAGCTCCTGCAGCGCCGTGAACGTCTGCGGATGGGCGGGGCCGAGATGCTCTCGGCTCAGGTCGATCACACGCCGCCACCGCTCGACCGACTCCTCGTACTCGCCGGCCTTGGAGAGCTGGGTCGCCAGCTCGCGCATCATCTCGACGGTCGCCGGGTGTGACTCCCCCAGGCGCTCGCTCTGCACCTCCACGAGGCTCCGCGCCATCGCGATCGCCTCGTCGTGCCGCCCGGCGTCGCGGAGGATGCGGGAGAGGAGCTGGCTCACCGAGATCGTCGTCGGGTG
>JBICIB010001026.1:0-3383 GCA_043101415.1 Planctomycetota bacterium JB042
CGCCGCCGCGAGCAGGCCGATCCCGGCGGAGAGCGCGAGGCCGAGCGCGACCGTCCCCGGACCGACCTCGAAGCCGGGGAAGTAGTTCCCCGCCGCCCGCGCGATCCCGTCCGACAGGCCGCGCGCGACGAGGACCCCCGCACCGCCGCCGAGCAGGCAGAGGAGGAGCCCCTGCCCGAGGAAGACGACGAAGACCGGCGCGTCCCCGAAGCCGAGCGCCTTCAGCACGCCGACGTCGTGGACCTGCTCGCGCGCCGCCATCAGCATGGTGTTGACGACCGCGAGGAGGATCGCGAACAGGACGCCGCCGCCGAGGCTCGTCACGAACAGCGGCACGTTGCCGATCATCGACACGAACTGGGCCTGGAAGACCGACTCGGGGGTGCTCTGCACCCGCTGCGGACCGTTCGCGTACTCCTCGTCGATGCGGCTCATCACCGCCACCGGGTCGGCGCCCGGGGACGTCCGGACGTAGTAGACGCCGACGCCGCGCGGCCCGGTCGCCGCTCCCGACCGGAGGCTCTCGAACAGCAGGTCCTCGTGGAAGAAGAGGGTGCTGCGGTCGAGGTTCGCGGTGCTCGACGTGTAGATCCCGCGCACCGTGAACGCCCACGGGGCGCCGTCGGTCCGCCGGAAGATGTTCCCGACGATCGGGATCGAGTCGCCGAGCGCGAACCCGTACGTCTCCGCCAGCCGATCGCCGACGATGCAGCCGCGACCGTCCGCGAGCCACTCCGCCTCGCTCCCCTCGACGTACGACAGCTCGGGGTACGTCGCCCCGAGCGTCTCCTCCTGCGTCGCGAACTGGGCGAAGAAGTTCTCGGGCTTCTGATAGTACCCGCCGAACCAGGTCAACGCGCAGACCGACTCGACCCCCTCCGTGGCGGTCAGCTTCTGCCGGTACGACTCGGGGAGGAGCACGAACAGGCTGACCGCCGACTGCACCACGAACCGGTCCGACTCCGCCTCCTCGACCGCCGCGTCGAGCGTGGTGACGAGCGCCTGCATCAGACAGAGGAGGAAGACGGCGACCGTCATCGACAGCAGTGTCAGGATCGAACGGACCGGGTGCTTGAACAGGTTCCGGAAGACGAGGCGCCAGGGGATCTCCGTCATGACGCGGGCGCCTCCGCGAGCTTCCCCTTGTCGAGGTGGACGACGCGGCTCGCGCGCGCGGCCGCGCGCTCGTCGTGTGTCACCATCACGATCGTCTTCCCGAGGTCGGCGTTCAGCCGGACCAGCAGGTCGAGGATCTGATCGGCCGACGCCCGGTCGAGGTCCCCCGTCGGCTCGTCGGCGAGGACGAGCCGCGGGTCGGTCGCGAGCGCGCGCGCGATCGCCACGCGCTGCTCCTGCCCGCCGGAGAGCTGCGCCGGCCGGTGCCGGGCCCGGTCGGCCAGCCCGACCAGCTCGAGCGCGTAGGCCGCGTGCTCCTTCCGTTCTCGCCGGGAGAGCGGCGTCAGGAGGAGCGGCAGCTCGACGTTCTCCAGCGCGGTCAGGACCGGGATGAGGTTGAACCCCTGGAAGACGAACCCGACCGTCTCGGCCCGCCACGCGGCCAGCTCGGCGTCGTCGAGCTCGTCGATCGCCTCGCCGACCACGAGGACCCGGCCGGAGTCGGCCCGGTCGAGGCCGCCGGCGAGGTTGAGCAGCGTGCTCTTCCCGGAGCCGGACGGACCCATCAGCGCACAGAACTCACCCTTCGGGATCGACACGTCGAGCGCGTCCAGCACGGTCAAGGTCTCCCCGCCGCGCTGGTACGTCTTCGTCACCCCGGACAGTCGCACGTCGTCGTCCATCGCCACCTCCGTTCGCACTCACTCCGCGCGCACGACGACCCGGTCCCCGTCCTCCAGTGACACCGGCGGCGCGCGGACGACGACCTCGCCCTCTCCGAGGCCGTTCGCGATCGCGGCCCGCCCGGAGCGGCTCTCGAGCACCCGGACCCGTCGCGCGCGGACGACGCCGCGCTCGACCACGAAGACCGTCGGCCCGTCGGCCGCCCGGACCACTGCGTCGCCCGGCACCAGCACGACGTCCTCCTCCGGGGCGTCGTCCTTCTCGACGTCCTCGTCGGGCGCGGCGTCGAACACGACCCGCAGTCCCATCTCGGGGCGCAACCGGTCGTCCCGCTCGAGGAACCGGACCCGGACCTCGACCGTCGCCCGCTGGCGATCCGCGGTCGGCCAGATCCGGTCGACCCGGCCCCGGTACGGGCGCTCCGGCCAGGCGTCGAGGAAGACCGTCGCCGGCGCGCCGACCTCGACCGCGGCGAGGCTCGTCTCGGGCACCTCCGCCTGCGCCTCGAGGGACGAGAAGTCGACCATCGTCGCGACGGCCCCCCGGGCGCTCCCCCCGGCCTGGGAGTTCGGCGACACGACCTCGCCGACCTCGGCGTCCTTCAGCACCACGATGCCGTCGAACGGCGCCCGGATGACCGTCTTGTCCAACGCGGCCGCGGCCCGATCGCGCTCCGCCTCGCGGACCGGGAGCTCCGCGCTCGCCTCCCGCACCCGCGCCGCCGAGACCTCCAGCCGCGCCGCCGCCTCGGCGACCGCCGCCGCCGCCGACCGGGCCCGCGCCTCTCCGGTCGCGATCCGGGCCCGCGCCGCGTCGACGTCCCGGCGCGCCGCGTCGAGGCGGCTCTCGCTCTCGACCCCCTCGGTCACGAGCTCCTCGATCCGACGGACCTCCGTCTCCGCGAGCCGGGCGTCCGCCCGCGCCTCGTCGACCGTGGCGCTCGCCGCCGCCGACTCCTCCTTCGACCGCTCGAGGTCGCGCGCCGTCGCGACGCGCTCGGCCTCCGCCCGGCCGACCGCCGACCGCTGCGCCTCGAGCGCCGCGGCCGCCCGCGCGAGCTCCGCCTCGAACTCCTCGGCGTAGAGCCGCGCCACGACCGTCCCCTCGGCCACCCGCTCCCCCTCGACGACGTTCAGCTCGACGATCCGGCCCGGCGTGTCGGCCGACAACGCCGCCCGCACCCGCGCGACGACGTGCCCGTTCGCCGCCGTCCCGCTCATCGCCGACCGCGCCGCCCGGGTCGGCCGCACCGCCCGAGCGGTCTCGACCGTCGCCAGCCGGTACCGGTCGATCAGGTCGATCCATCGGTCGCGGAACAGCCACCCCAGCCCGACGAGCCCCGCGACCAGCGTCAGCCGCAGGAACGGGATGCCGCCCCCCCGCGCCCGTCGAGCCCGACGAGCCCCCCGAGCCCCGCGGTCGATCTTCAGCCGGTCCAGGTCCATCGAGTGCGATCTCAGATGACCGTGCGACGAGAGTCGAGGGGGACCGGGGGGAAAAGGAAGGAGAGGAAGGAAAGGAAGGAGAGAAACGAGAGGGCGCTGGCGTGGAGTCGGAGGGCGTCGTCGGATCGCGAATCCGCG
>JBICIB010001027.1:0-3596 GCA_043101415.1 Planctomycetota bacterium JB042
GGGGCGGACTCGGGCGCGGGCGCGGACGGCGCGGGAGCGCGAGCCGCGTGCTCGGGGGCCTTCTCGGGGGCCTTCTCGGGCGGGGCCGACGGGGCCTCCGCCTCGGGCTCCGACTCCTCGGCCGCGGGGGCCGACGCCGCGGCCTCGGCCGCCTGCCCGTTGCCGCCGGCCGCGCCGTCGTCGATCACGATGATCGTCGCGCCGACGAGGACGGTCTCGCCCTCGCCCGCGTTCAGCGACTGCACCTTGCCGGTGAACGGCGAGGTGATCTCGACCGTCGCCTTGTCGGTCATCACCTCGGCGATCGGCTGGTCCTCGGTGACCGCGTCACCCTCGTTCACGAGCCAGCGGACGATCTCACCCTCGTGGATCCCCTCGCCGATGTCGGGAAGCTTGAACTCCTTCACCACGACCCTTTCGTCAGCGTTCTGTCTGCGTTCCGTCGCGTCGCGTCGGCGACCCTTCGGTCAGAAGTTCACCGCGTGCTCGACGGCGGCGAGGACGCGCTTGGCGTCCGGCATGTACACGTGCTCGAGCGAGTACGGGAACGGCGTGTCGAAGCCGGTGACCCGAAGGACCGGCGCCTCCAGCGACTCGATCGCCTTCTCGCTCACGATCGCCGCGACCTCGCTCGCGAACCCGCAGATCCGCGGGGCCTCCGACGCGACGACGCACCGGCCGGTCTTCCGGACCGACTCCAGGAACGCCTCCTCGTCGAGCGGCACCAGCGAGCGGAGGTCGATGATCTCCATCGACAGCCCCTTCTCCTCCGCCTGCTTCGCCGCCTTCTCGCAGGTCTCGACCATCGCGCCCCAGGTCACGACCGTGCAGTCGGTCCCTTCGCGCGCGATCCGGGCCTTGCCGATCGGGACCTCGTACGCCCCCTCCGGCACGTCCTGCTTGATCGAGCGGTAGATCCGCTTCGGCTCGAAGAAGAGGACCGGATCGTCGTCGCGGATCGCCGAGATCAGCAGCCCCTTCGCGTCGTACGGCGTCGCCGGCATGACGACCTTCAGGCCGGGCGTGTGGGCGAAGTACGCCTCCGGGCTCTGCGAGTGGTAGTGCCCGCCGCGGATCCCTCCCCCCGACGGGGTGCGGATCACCATCGGGCAGGTGAACTCGCCGCCGGACCGGTACCGCATCTTCGCCGCCTCCGACACGATCTGGTCGAACGCGGGGTAGATGAAGTCGCTGAACTGGATCTCCGGCACCGGGCGGAGTCCGTAGACGGCCATCCCGACCGCGGTCCCGATGATCCCGGACTCGGCGAGCGGCGTGTCGAAGCAGCGGTTCTCGCCGTACTTCGCCTGCAGCCCCTCGGTCGCGCGGAAGACGCCGCCGTTCAGACCGACGTCCTCGCCGAGGACGACGACGTCCTCGTCCTCGGCCATCTCGTCCATCAGGGCGCTGTTCACCGCCTGCAGCAGCGTGAGCGTGGGCATGGGTCTCCTCTGATCTCTCTCGTGTTCGGTTCGGCCGGGCGCCTACAGCGGGAACGCCGCGTCGGCGTCCATCTCGGCCGCTCCCGCGGTCTTCTCCTGCTGCAGCAGGCGATCGCGCTGCTCGGCGAGGTGCGCGGGGAGGTCGGCGTAGACGTCGTCGAAGAGGGTCGCGGACGCGGGCATCGCGGTCTCCTCGGCGACCTTGACCGCCGCGGCGATGCTCGCGTTGATCTCCTCGACCAGCGGCTCGCCGAACGCCTCCTCCCAGAGGCCGGCCTTCTTCATGAACGCCTCGAGGCGCGCGATCGGGTCCTTCGCCTGCCACTCCTCGAGCTGCTCCGACGGGCGGTACCGGGTCGGGTCGTCGGACGACGAGTGCGGACCGATCCGGAACGTCAACCCCTCGATCAACGTCGGACCGTCGCCCGCCCGCGCGCGCTCGGCCGCCTCGGACGTCGCCTGGTAGACCGCGAGGACGTCGTTGCCGTCGACGCGGACCCCGGGCATCCCGTACGCCTGCGCCTTCACCGCGATCGATTCGCTCGCCGTCTGCTGCGAGAGCGGGCACGAGATCGCCCACTGGTTGTTCGAGCAGAAGAAGACGCAGGGCGCCTTGTAGACCGCCGCGAAGTTCAGCCCGGTGTGGAAGTCGTTGGACGAGGTCGCGCCGTCCCCGAAGTACGTGATCGAGAACGCCTTCCTGCCGCGAATCCTCATCGCCATCGCCGCGCCGGCGCCCTGGACGATCTGCGTCCCGATCGGGCTCGAGATCGACACGAACCGCTGCGCCTTGAACGAGTAGTGGACCGGCATCTGGCGGCCCTTGGTGTTGTCCGCCGCGTTGCCGTACCACTCGTGCACGATCGCCTGGAGGTCGGCGCCGAGCGTCAGCACGGCCCCCGGCTCGCGGTACGACGGGAAGCACCAGTCCTCGTCGGTCATCACCGCCGCCGAGCCGACCGCGCACGCCTCCTGGCCGATCGAAGGCACGTAGAAGCCGATGCGCCCCTGGCGCTGCAGCTTCATCGCCCGGTCGTCCATCAGGCGCGTGGTGAGCATCAGGCGGTACATCCGCCGGACGAGGTCGTCGTCGACCCCCTTCGGGAGGGCCGGCTTGCCGCGCTTCTTCGTCTCGAGGACGGTCAGCATCTCCAGGCTCATGCGGTTTCCTTCTTCGAGCCGCGCTTGAAGAGCACCTCGCGGACGAAGTGCTCGCCGGCCCGATAGCTCGAGCGGACCAGCGGACCCGACGCGACGTGCAGGAACCCGAGGGAGAGCCCCTCGTCGCGCAGATCCTCGAATCGTTCGGGGGACCAGTACTCCGCCACCGGCAGGTGCTTCGGGGACGGCCTCAGGTACTGGCCGATCGTGAGCAGCTCGACGCCGGACGCGCGGAGGTCCTTCATGGTCCGGACGACCTCGTCCCGCGTCTCGCCGACGCCGACCATGATCGACGACTTCGTGATCGAGCCGTCCGCCAGCGACCGCGCCGTCTCGAGGACCTCGAGCGACTGTCGGTACGACGCGCGCGGGTCGCGGACCGCCGGCGTCAGCCGCTCGACGGTCTCGACGTTGTGCGCGAACACCTCCGGGCGCGAGTCGACGACGCGCGCGATCGAGGCGCGGCGCCCCTGGAAGTCCCCGGTCAGCACCTCGACGAGGATCTGCGGGTCGCGCTCCTTGATGGCACGGACGGTCGCGGCGTAGTGCGCCGCCCCACCGTCCTCGAGGTCGTCCCGGTCGACGGTCGTCAGCACGACGTACTTCAGGTCGAGCGCCGCCACCGCCTCGGCGAGCTTCGCCGGCTCGCCCGCGTCGACCGCCCCCTTCGGGTTGCCGGTCTTCACCGCGCAGAACGAGCAGGCGCGGGTGCAGGTGTCGCCGAGGAGCATGAAGGTGGCGGTTCCGCCGCGCCAGCACTCGCCGACGTTCGGGCAGCGCGCCTCCTCGCAGACCGTGTGGAGGTCGCGGCGACGGAGCTCTTCCTTGATGTGAACGTACGACTCCCCTCCCGGCGCGGTCACGCGCAACCAGGTCGGCTTCTTGCCGGGCGGGACGTCGAGGTTCGAACGCGGGAAGGGCATCGGTCTCCGGATCGGGGTGGAGTCTCCGGCGGGGAGGTCCTAAACTGTGCGGTCCTCTCGTCATGGCCGA
>JBICIB010001028.1:0-2509 GCA_043101415.1 Planctomycetota bacterium JB042
CGGCGCGCCGTCGCGGCGCAGGGTGGACCGGTTGAACGAGAGGGGCGCGCCGGATCGGAAGAGCGCGCGGTCGAACCCCCAGTATCCGGTCGTCGCCTCGGGGAGGCCGTCCGCGCGCGCGGTCACGCGGTGGAGGCCCGGCGCGGAGAGCGAGGGGTCGAGCGCGACCCGCGCCCGTCCTTCGACTCCGGCCGCGCCGGCGACCAGTCGAACCCCCTCGATCGTCCGCGTCGCGCCGCCGTCCGACTCGATCTCGAGGTCGACCGAGAACGTCTTCTCCTCCGTCGCGCCCGGCCGCAGCAGCCGCAGCTCGAGCTCCGGCGTCTCTCCCTCGTGGAAGCAGCCGCTCGTCGGGACGACCCGGAAGTCGAGCGCGGGACGCGTCGCCTCGTCGACGAGCGTCGCGAGCTCGTCCGCGGTCGGCGCGTCGTCGGCGAGCCAGAGGACCCAGCGCCCGCCGGCGAACCGGCCCGCGATCCGGTCGACGGCGAACGCGAGCGCGGCGTCCGGGAACCGCGCGTCGCCGTCCGGCGCGACCGCGTGCAGGAGCGGCCGGACGACCGCCTCCCGCGCGCCCGGGCTGCCGTCCTCGTCCTCGAAGTCGCGCCCGTCGGTCAGGCGCGGCTCGAGGATCGTCACGGCGACCGGCGTCCCGAGCGTTCGGGTCGGCGTCGAACCGCCCGGGAGGACGACCGCCGTCCCGGCCGGCAGCGTCCGCGCGCGCGCCTGGTTCAGGCGGAGCGCCTTCCGGAGGTTCACGTTCGGGGCGCGGACCTCGCGCGCCCCCGCCGGTCCGGTGACCGGGCGGTCGAACGGCGTCCCGCCGAGCCAGAGGAACGAGCCTCCCCCCTCGAGGAACCGGACGAACGGCGCCCAGAGGTCGGCGGGGAACGTCGCGCCGTGCCGCCAGACGAGGACCGCCTCCCCCGGGACGAGCCGCGCCGCCAGCGACTCGACCGACGCGAACGACCGGGCGCCCTCGACCGCGGCGGGCGTCTCGAGCCCCCCGACCGCCGGGAAGCCGGGCTCGTCGAACGTGACGAGCTCGGGCGGCGCGGCCGGACCGGCGACGAGGCAGGCGAGGAGCGAGAGGGAGATCATCCGGGAGACGTTACCGGCTCGCTCCGAGGGCGGCGAGGCGTCGGGCGGAGCGGTTCTCCGCTCCCGCCTTCGCTTCGTCCCCGCGCGCCCCTCTTCTCGTCGAACCGGGCGCCGTGACGGAGGGTCGCCATGAAGATCGGACGGAACACGAAGGTCACGCTCGCGCTGTGGGGAGGGCTCGCCGCGTCGCTCGGCGCGTTCGCGCACGCCGCGGATCGGCTGCACGCGGTGACGGCGGCCGGTGAGCTGCTCCTCGTCGAGGGGGTCGGCGACGGGCCGATCGCCTCGGCGGAGCACGTGCTCGGCGCGGCGGCGGAGGACCTCGCGATCTCCCCGTCCGGGCGGATCGTGGCGGCGGCGATCGCGGCGGGCGGCCCGGTCCTGCTGGAGGTCGACGGCGCGAGCGGCGCGGCGACGCCGATCGGGCCGACTCCGGTCCCGGTCACCGCGCTCGTGTTCGACGGGCCGCAGCGGCTGTTCGGTCTCGGCGCCGACTCGATCCTGCGCCGGTACGACCCCGCGAGCGGCCAGGTCGTGACCCAGGTCCAGCTCGACGCGGAGGTCCCCGCCGAGGGGCTCGCGACGGGGCCGGACGGGACGCTCCTCGCGGTCTCGGGGGGCGCGCTCCTCTCGCTCGATCCCCTGACCGGCGCCGTCGACACGGTCGGGCCGCTCGGGCTGCCCGGGTTCGCGGAGGGCGTGCGCGGACTCGCCGTCGCCCCGTCCGGCGACCTGATCGCGGTCGCCGACGGGTTCTTCGCGCCGTCGCTCCTGTTCGCGGTCGACCGGGAGACCGGCGGCGCGACGTTCCTCGCCCCGATCGAGGGGACGGCCGGGGCGAGCGTGCGGGGGATCGCCTTCGACCCGCCGGGGGCGGTCGGGTTCCCGGGGGCGGGACTCGGGGCGCACCACGACCTCGTGGTGTCGTGGGTCCCGTCGGGGGGCGGCGGCGTCCTGATCGGCGCCGGCGCGACCCCGTACGCGCCCGGGCTGCTCGTGGTCGGCCTCGAGGCGGCGGTCGTGGAGGCGGCCGGGTTCTCGTTCCTCGTCGACCCCTCCTCGGCGGTCCTCGTGCCGGTCGCGCTCGCGGGGGACGGGGCGGTCGCGATCCCGGTCCCGGCGGCCGCCCTCGGCGCCGTCGCGGTCGTCCACCTGCAGCTCCTCGCGGGCGCGCCCGACGGCATCCACGCGAGCCACCGGGTCGAACTCCACGGCGGGGAGTCGGTCGAGCCGTCCTGAGCGGGGCCGAGCGTTCGCGGTCGAACTCCGACATTCGGAGGGAGGGGGGAGCGCGGAGCCGGTCCTTCGGGTACGACTCCCGGCCGAGATCGCTCGTTCCGTCCCCTCCCTCCTCCGCGTCCTCGCCGCACCGGATCGGGCGGGGCCGGAGATCGGATCGCTCCGTTGA
>JBICIB010001029.1:0-3923 GCA_043101415.1 Planctomycetota bacterium JB042
GGCGGCGATCATCTCCCACTGCCAGCAGCTCGCCTCGGTCATCCAGCCGTCGTCGAGGATCCGCCGCTTCAGGTCGCTCTTCACCAGCTCGCGGAGGGCGTGACGGTACGGCGCGAAGCCGGAGGTCGCGGGGTTCTCGTCCGGCGGCGCGAGGGAGAGACCGATCGGGCCGCGGTAGGCGCGCGGCTGGTCTCCGGTCGTGAACGAGCCGAGCCGATTCCCCTCGATCCAGACGTTCTCGTCCCACGCCCCGTCCCGGGAGAGGCGGTGGTCGGTCGCCGACTGGGCGAAGTCGCGCAGCGCGTCGAAGGCGTACCCGCTGGCGGCCCACGCCTGCAGCGCCGCCTCGACGTTCTTGCCGTAGTGGTCGTCGGTGTCGTTCTCGAGGTCGTATCGCGACGCGTCCCACTCGCGATCGAACCGGCGGATCACGTGCTCGACCGCCTTCCCGTACTCCTCCTTCGGCGTCGCCGCCCAGACGTGCATCAGCCCGACGAGCGTGTCGAAGTCGTGGTACCACGACCGGTCCTGCGAGATCGCCCACGCCTGGTCGTACGTGCTCTTCTTCGGCGGGGCGAGGACCCCCTTCGGCGACACCTTCTCGGGCATCCGCCCGAACCAGTTGCCGCCCGGGCCGCGCCCGAACCGGACCTCCTTCGGCAGGTCGTGCTCGTCGCGGAGCGCGATCATGCGATCCGCCATCTCCTCGCAGATGACGTCGACGTACCGGCGGATGGTCGACTCCTCGGGGAAGAACGAGACCGCCTCGTACGCGTATCGCATGAAGTGGGCCGGGACGAGCTCCTGTTTCAGCGACGGCTCTCCGGACGACAGGTCGTAGAGGCAGTAGAGCCCGGTCGGCCGGTGGACGTTGTTCTTCAGGATCGAGACGAGGTGCTTCCGGAGCCGGTCGCGGACCAGGGCGACGAGCTCGGCCGCCGCCGGGTCGTCGTCGGCGGCGTGGAGGTACTCGAGCATCAGCTCGTGGATCCCGTCGATCCCGACGACCGAGGACCGGGACTTCACCTCGCCCGTGCGGACGTCGTACGTCCGCCCGGTCAGGTAGCCGGTCTCCGCGTCGACCAGTCCGAGGCCCTTCAACCCCTCGCCGTCCGGCGGCGCGAGGTAGATGCGGAGGGCGTCCCGCACGTCGCGGAGGAGCTCCTCGCGGAGCGCCCGCGGCTCGACCCGGGGGACGAGGTGCCGCACGACGACGTCGTCGACGAGGACCGTCCCCGCGGCGGACAGGGTCAGCCGGCACCACGGCTCCGGCGGCGCGCCGGTCTCGGCCGCGAGGAGCTCGCCGATCGGCAGCCGGAACCGCCGCCATCCGTCGCCGACGTCGTCCCCCGGACGCTCCTCGCCGAGCAACGACAGCTCGATCGCCCGCCCGTTCTGGGTCGTGAACCGGAGCCCGAGCCGCGCCGCCGCGCCGTCGCCCCGCGCCCGGAGCGTGACCAGCAGCGCGTCCGCGTGCGGCCCGTACGCCGTGACGATCTGCGACACCTCTCCGGCCGCGGCGGTGAGCCGGAGCGCGCGGTTTCCCTCGTCCGTCTCGACGACGAGATCGGTCGGGTCCCCCTCGCGGGGGACGAACGCGCCGCGCCAGTACGCGCCGTACTTCTCCGGCTCGGTCGTCGAGTCGGCGACGGCCTCGAAGTCCCCGTTCAGCACGAGGTCGACCGCGAGCGTCGGCTCGTCCGCGATCGCGAGGACGGAGAACAGGGAGAGCAGGGCCGCGGCGGTCGGGACGCGGCGGATCGAGTCGAGCATCGGGCGGCCGGGGTCGGGGGAACCGGTCGGGCAGGTGGCTGGGGTCAGGAGTCCAAGTTAGCACGCGAGGAGGCACGTTTCCGGTCGTCTTCGTGTTCGCCACGGCGGGCGCCGGAGGAGGGACGAGCTCTCCGACCCGCTCACGTCCTCGCGCGTCACGTCCGGTTGGGTCTCCGCTCGGTTTCGAGTCGCGCTGCGGGGTCGCTCTCGGAGCCTCATCCCTCCTCCGGCCCCGCCTCGCCCGCTCCGGATTCCCTGCCGCCCGTGGATGGGTGAGGTGGGGGGGAATGCGGTGAGGACCCATGGGATGGACGCGGGGACCTGTCGTCACCGAAAGTCCTCCGCGTCAGCGCCCTCTCCCCTGCTCTCTCCTGCTCTCCCTTGCTCTCGTTGCTTCCTCCCCCCTCACCTCGACCCCACGACGCGGTCGTACCGAAAGTACACCTCCAGGCAGAGCGTCATGATCGCCGTCGCGTAGACGCGGCCGCCGCGGTGGCCCCAGGGGTCGAACTGCGGGTCCCACGAGCCTCGTTCGTCGCTGTCGTGGCGTTGGGTCTCGACGACGGCGTCGAGCATCTTTCGCTGCCAGGTGTCCCAGTCGCGGCCGCCCATCTGCCACATCGCGTACGAGCCGTAGTACCAGTAGTAGTAGTCGATCGTCCCCTCGGCGGGGTCGAACAGCGGGAGCTGCTTCCGGAGGAGGTCGGCGCCGGCGCGCATCGCGGGGCTGCGGTCGGGGTCCTCGCCGAGCATCGCGCGGCAGAGGACGGCGACGGCGGTCATCGCCTCGGTCTTCTCGTGCGGCCACCGCTCCTCCATGCCCGGTTCGCGCGCGCTGTACCCGCCGCGCCGAAGGTATCCGGTCCGGCCGGTCGCGTCGTCGGTCAGCTCGTCGAGGAGGTGGCGGGTGCCGTCGAACGCGGCCTCGTCGACCCTCAGGCCGAACTCCTTCGCCGACTTCAGGGCGAGGATGGCCCAGCCGGTGACCGAGAGGTCGCTCTGCCCGTTCGGCGGCCACGCGTAGCGCCAGCCGCGGTACGGGTTCCGCGTCGCGTGGACGAAGTTCACCCCCTTCTGGGCGATCGGCGCGAGCGTGGGGCGGCGGCACATCCCGTACGCCTCGGTCATCGCGAGCGACGCGAGGAGGTGGTCGTACAAGAACTGCTCGTGCGCGTTCGGCTCGCCGAAGCAGCCGGTCTCCGCGTCCTGCCGGTCGGCGAGCCAGCGGAGGCCCCGCGAGACGTTCGTCCGGTACCGGCCGTGGTCCGGGTGGTGGCCCGAGCCGAGGAACGCCAGGAGCGCGAGGCCGGTGACGCCGACGTCGTGCATCGCGCTCCCCTCCCCGTCGCACCGGTTCGTCTCGCACATGTCGGAGAAGCCCGCGGACGACCAGTGGCCGCGCGGGTCCTGGTGACGCGCGAGCCACTCCAGCCCGCGGTCGACCGTCTCGTTCGCCCTGCCGTTCCGCCGCTCGATCCGTCGCCGCCCCGATCCTCCGCCGCGCGGCCCCCCCGCGCCGCCGCCGACGCCGAGCACGTCGTTCGAGCGGTTGGCGTCGAACGGCGCGGCGAGGGGGGAGAGGGCGAGGGCGGTCTCGGGGTTCGGGACGTCCGCCTCGACCGGAGTCTCGGCCACCTCCGGCAGCTCGATCGGCTCGAGCGTGTCGACCGTCCGCGGCTCGACCGGTTCGGGCGGCTCGGGTGGATCGATCGGATCGACCGGCGGGGGAGCCTCGCTGACGATGCGGGCGTCGTCCGCTCGGTCGCGCGCCACCGACCAGGGGAATTGGGCCGCGATCAGGAACACCACCCCGTGGAACACCACCGAGGCGAACAGCCAAGGCGTCCGCCGCAGGGAGTCCCGACGCGCGTCGTCGAAGGTCCCGTGTTCGTGAGCACCGTGCATCGTTCGTCTCCCGTGGGCGTCCATCAAGTTTCGCGAGACACCAACGCGGCGACCGCGGAGCGGTTCGATCGATCGGTGAGAGGAGGCCCGCCGCGCGAGGCCTGGCGACGATGCTCCCCGCTCCGCGTCAGCGCCCTCTCCCCTGCTCTCCCCTGCTCTCCCCTGCTCTCCCTTGCTCTCTCCTGCTCTCGTTGCTCCGCCGTCCGGAGACGTGAAGAGGCCCCCGCGGCGCACGGCGCCGCGGG
>JBICIB010001030.1:0-7342 GCA_043101415.1 Planctomycetota bacterium JB042
CGTCACCGCGCTCGGGGCGCGCCTGCTGCGGGCGTGGCTCCTCGCCCCGCTGAAGGACGTCGCCGCGATCCGGGCGCGGCAGGCCGCCGTCGGCGAGCTGGTCGAGGACCGCGCCCGCGCGGCGGAGATCGGCGAGCGGCTCTCCGCGGTCGCGGACGTCGAGCGGCTCCTGACCCGCGTCGTCACGAACCGCGCGAACGCGCGCGACCTCGTCGCCCTCCGCCGGTCGCTCGAGGTCGTGCCGTCGCTCCGCGCCGCGCTCGACGACGCGAACGCGCTGCGCCTCCGGGGCGTCCTCGACCGCCTCGATCCGCTCGACGGGCTGACCGACCTCCTGTCGCGCGCCCTCGTCGACGAGCCGCCGGCGACGCTCGCCGAGGGGGGCGTGATCCGGGACGGGCATTCCGCGGATCTCGACGAGCTCCGCGCGATCCACCGGGACGGGAAGTCGTTCCTGACCCGCTACCAGACCGAGGAGATCGAGCGGACGGGGATCGCGAACCTGAAGGTCGGGTTCAACCGCGTGTTCGGGTTCTACCTCGAGGTGACGAACTCGTTCCGCGACAAGGTCCCCCCCGAGTACGTCCGGAAGCAGACGCTGAAGAACGCCGAGAGGTACATCACGCCCCGGCTGAAGGAGTACGAGACGAAGGTCCTGAACGCCGAGGAGCGCGCGCTCGCCCTCGAGGCCGAGCTGTTCCAGGCGGTGCGCGAGGCGGTCGTCGCCGAGCTCGACGGCCTGAAGCGGACCGCCGGCGCGCTCGGCGAGCTCGACGTGCTGTTCGCCCTCGCCGACGGCGCCGCGCTGCACGGCCACGTCCGCCCGGAGGTCGACGACGGGACGAACCTCGAGATCGTCGAGGGGCGCCACCCCGTCCTCTCGGCGACGATGGGCGCCTCGACGTTCGTGCCGAACGACTGCCGGCTCGACGGCGAGCGACGACGCCTCGCGATCGTCACCGGCCCGAACATGGCCGGCAAGTCGACGTACATCCGGCAGGTCGCGCTCCTCCAGATCCTCGCGCAGGTCGGCGCGTTCGTCCCGGCGAAGCGGGCGACGCTCGGGGTCTGCGACCGCGTCTTCGCCCGCGTCGGCGCGTCGGACGACCTCGCGCGCGGCCACTCGACGTTCATGGTCGAGATGACCGAGACCGCGAACATCCTGAACAACGCGACCGACCGCTCGCTCGTCGTCCTCGACGAGATCGGCCGCGGCACGTCGACGTTCGACGGCCTCGCGATCGCGCGCGCGATCTCCGAGCACCTCCTCGAGAAGGTCCGCTGTCGCGGCCTCTTCGCGACCCACTACCACCAGCTGATCGAGCTGACGGAGTCGTTCCCCGCCGCGTGCAACCTGAACGTCGCCGTCCGCGAGTGGGGCGAGGAGATCGTCTTCCTCCACCAGATCGTCGAGGGCGGGTCGGACCGCTCGTACGGCATCCACGTCGCGCGGCTCGCCGGCGTGCCGAAGCCGGTCCTCGAGCGGGCGCAGGCGATCCTGAAGGACCTCGAGGCGAACCACCCCGACCTCCGCCCCGCGGCGAGCGAGTCCGCGAACGGCCGGCCGGCGCCGGCGCGCAGCCAGGGGTCCCTGTTCGACCAGCTCGAGAAGCGGATGGCCGAGGACCTGAAGCGGGTCGACCTCGACCGGATCACGCCGATCGACGCCCTCACGAAGCTTCGCGAGTGGAAGGAGCGGCTCTCGTAGCCGGCGCGGGGAGGCGGGGTCCCGCCCTCCCCGAGCGCGCGGGGGCTCGACGCGACGATGTCCGACGACTCGGCCGAACGGATCCGCGACCTGTTCGGGCGCCTGCTGCCGCTGTCGGAGACGGAGCGGGCGCGCGTCCTCGCCGAGGAGTGCGCCGACGCCCCCGAGGTCCGGGCCGAGCTCGAGTCGCTCCTGGCCCACGACGACGCCGGCGGCGACTCCACGGCGTCGGAGCTGTCGGCCCCGCTCGCCGACGCGCTCTCCCTCGACGCCCTCGCGCTCCCGCCCGACGCGATCCCCGGCTTCCGCATCACGGGCTGCCTCGGCCACGGCGGCATGGGGATCGTCTTCGCCGCCGAGCAGGAGAACCCGCGCCGCGAGGTCGCGCTGAAGGTGATGCGGGTCGGGATCGGCGGCGCCGAGGCGGTCCGCCGCTTCCGCCGCGAGATCGAGATCCTCGGCCGCCTGCGCCACCCCGGGATCGCGCAGATCCACGCCGCGGGGACGCTCGACGACGCGGGCGGCGCGCCGTGGTTCGCGATGGAGCGGATCGACGGCACGCCGCTGACGCGCTTCGCGGAGGAGCGTGGCCTCGACCTCGACGCGCGGATCGACCTGTTCGTCCGCGTCTGCGACGCCGTCCGGCACGCCCACGAGCAGGGCGTGGTCCACCGCGACCTCAAGCCGGACAACGTCCTCGTCCTCCCGGACGGCTCGCCGAAGGTGCTCGACTTCGGGATCGCCCGCGCCTCGGGCCGGGACGAGCGCGCCTCGACCTTGCACACGGAGGCCGGGAGCCTGATCGGGACGCTCCGCTACATGAGCCCCGAGCAGGCCGTCGGCGACGTCGACGCGATCGACGAGCGGACCGACGTCTACGCGCTCGGCGTCCTGCTGTTCGAGCTCGCCACCGGCCGCCTCCCCCACGTCCTGACCGGGCGCTCGGTGGCCGAGGCGGTGCGGGTGATCCGCGAGGAGGAGCCGACCCGGCTCGCGTCGCTCGACCCGCGGCTGCGGGGAGACCTCGACACGATCGTCGGGACCGCGATCGAGAAACCGCTCGAACGGCGCTACGCCTCGGTGGCGGAGCTGGCGGAGGACCTCCGCCGGACGCGGAACGACGAGCCGATCCGCGCCCGGCCGCCGAGCGCCGTCTACCGCGCGCGGAAGTTCGCGCGGCGCCACAAGGGGCTCCTCGCGTTCGTCGCGCTGCTGATCGCCGCGCTCGCGGTCAGCCTCCACCTGCTGGCGAAGAGCCGCCGCGCCGAGCACGCCCAGCGCCGGGAGACGGCGCGGGCCGACGCCATCAACTCGTTCCTCCTCGAGCGGATCCTCCGCGCCGCCGGCCCGTGGGGGATGGGCGCCGACACGCGGCTCCGGAGCGCGTTCCTGGAGATGGTCCCCGAGCTCGACGGGGCGTTCGACGGCCAGCCCGACGTCCGGGCGTCGGTGCTGCACGCCCTCGGCCGGACGCTCGCCGAGCTCGGGGAGGTCCGCGAGGCGCTGCCGCTGCTCGAGGAGGCGGTCGCCCTGCGCGACGCGCTCGGGGACCGCGCCGGCGCGATCGCGTCGCGCGTGCAGGCGGCGTGGGTGCGGAACCAGGTGACCGGCGAGCGCGACCCGTCCGAGCTCCGGCGCGCGGTCCGCGAGTGCGTCGAGCGGTTCGGCCCGGACGACGAGCGGACGCTCGACGCCGAGTCCCACCTGATCGGCGAGCTCTGCCGCGATCCGGCGCGGCTCTCGGAGGGGCTCGAGCGCGGCGAGGCGGCGCTGGCGAGGGCGGACGCGACGCTCGGCCCGGCCCACCCCTTCTCCGTCCGCATGCGGCTCCTCCTCGCCGATCGACAGGTCGAGACCGCCCCCGACGTCGCGGAGGCGAGGGTCCGGGAGTGCCTCGACCACCTGCGGGCGGGGCGCGCGGGGGAGCGGGCGGATCTCGTCCGGGCGCGGCTCGCGCACGGGCGGATCCTCCACCGGCTCGGGCGCTGGCCGGAGGCGGAGGAGGGGCTGCGCGCCGGCCTCGAGGACGCCGAGCGGCTGTTCGGTCCGGGCGCCTCGACGACGAACCGCGCGCGCGCCGAGCTGGCCGACGTGCTCGCCGGTCTGCAGCGGTTCGAGGAGGCCGAGGCGCTGCAGCGGACCGCGCTCTCCGCGCACGAGCGGCTGCTCGGGAACGGGCACGAGGCGACGCTCACGATGCGCTCGAACCTCGCGATCACGCTGCGGCGGGCGGGGAAGCTCGACGAGGCGGAGACGCTGGCGCGCCGCGTCCGCGAGACGCGGCGCGCGACCGGCGCCCCGCCCATGGACCGGGCCGACAGCCTCGACGTGCTGGCGACGATCCTCGTCGACCGCGGGCGCTTCGACGCCGCGCTCGCCGCGCACGAGGAGGCCCTGTCGATCTGCGAGGCGGAGCTCGGCGAGGACCACCCGCGCACCGCCTCGCAGCTCTTCAACCTCGCGTCGTGCCTCCGGAACGCCGGCCGCGTCCGCGAGGCGATCCCGGTCCTCGAGCGGGTGCTCGCGATCGATCGCCGGCAGCTCGGGGCGACCCACCCGCACGTCGCGAACGACCTCGTCGGGCTCGGCCGCGCGTACCTCGCGACCGAGGAGTTCGAGCGGGCGATCGAGTCGTTCCGCGGGTCGCTCGCGATCTATCGGGAGACCCTCCCGGCGGACGACTGGCGGACGCCGTTCCAGCACCACCACCTCGGCCAGGCGATGGCCGCGCAGGGCGGCCGCGACGAGGAGGCGGCGGCCCACCTCCGGAGGGCGTACGACGCGCTCCGCGACCTCGGCCGCGAGGACCTGGTCGCCGGCCGCGGCGTCCGCGCACGCCTCGCCGAGGTGCTCGACCGCCTCGGCCGCGCGGACGAGGCCTCGGCCGTCCGGGCCGAGGGCGACCCGGAGTCCCCCTGACCCGCCCGTCCCCAGCCCCACGGTTTGCCCCGGAACCCCGACCCGGATGCGCTAGCATCCGGCCGTAGGAGTCCCCCGGTCCCCGATCCCGCCCGCGGACGACCGTCCGCCCCCCACGACCCGCTCGAGGAGCCCATCCGACGTGGACGCGGACGCACACGACGTGACGCGGATCCTCCGGCAGCTCGCCGACGGCGACGCCTCCGCGTCCGACCGCCTCCTCCCGCTCGTCTACGAGGAGCTGCGCCGCCGCGCGGAGATCGCCATGGGCTCGCCGGTCGGACAGACCCTCCAGCCGACGGCGCTGGTCCACGAGGCGTGGATGCGGATGGCGCCGGCGGACGGGCCGTCGTACGAGAGCCGCGGTCACTTCGTCTCGGTCGCCGCGAAGGCGATGCGGCAGATCCTGATCGACCGGGCGCGGAGGCGCGGCGCGCGGAAGCGGGGCGGCGACGGGGAGCACGCCGAACGCGTCACGATCCGCGGCGTCGAGGACGAGACCGGGCCGGAGCACGACGTCCTCGACCTCTCGGACGCGCTCTCCGGCCTGGAGGAGGCGCACCCGCGGCCGGCGCGGATCGCCGAGCTGCGGTTCTTCGGCGGGCTCGAGATGGCCGAGATCGCCGCCGTCCTCGGCGCGAGCGAGCGGACGGTCTACAACGACTGGCGCCTCGCGAAGGCGTGGCTGCGGCGCGCGCTCCGGGACGACGCCCCTTGACCGGGCCCGACGACGCGGAGGGCGGCCGCGGCGCCCGGGTCCGCGCCTGGTTCGCCGAGCTCTCCGCGCTCGAGCCGGCCGCGCGGCGCGAGCGGCTGGCGGAGTGCGACGACGACGACGTCCGCCGCGAGGTCGAGTCGCTCCTGGCGTTCGACGAGGAGGGAGAGTCCGACCTCCGCCCGAGCCGCTTCGACGTCCCGTCCGGCGTCGTCGCCCCAACGGCGCCGTCCCCGCCGCCGGACCGGATCGGCGCCTACCGGATCGTCCGCCTCGTCGGCCGGGGCGGCATGGGCCGCGTCTACGAGGCCCGCCAGGCGAACCCCGACCGCCGCGTCGCGCTGAAGGTCGTCCACGCCGTCGTCGACTCCCCCGACGTCCTCCGGCGGTTCCGGCACGAGGCGCACGTCCTCGGCCTCCTCCAGCACCCGGGCATCGCCCCGATCATCGAGGCCGGCACGTTCGAGTCCGCGGAGGGGGAGCGGCCGTTCTTCGCGATGGAGTTCGTGGAGGGGACGACGCTGACCGAGCACGCCGAGGCCCGCGCGCTCGACGCGCGCGAACGGCTCCGCCTCTTCGCCGAGATCTGCGACGCCGTGCATCACGCGCACCGCCGCGGCGTGGTGCACCGAGACCTGAAGCCGGCGAACATCCTCGTCACGGGGAGCGGCGCGCCGAAGATCCTCGACTTCGGCGTGGCGCGGATCGTCGAGTCGGAGCGCGCCGAGTCGCTCCGGACCGAGGCCGGCCAGATCGTCGGCACGATCGCGTACATGAGCCCCGAGCAGGCGCGCGGGGCGCCCGACCTCGACACGGGGAGCGACGTCTACTCGCTCGGCGTCGTGCTGTACGAGCTCCTCGCCGGCGCGCTCCCGTACCCGGTCCTCGGCGCCCCCGTCCACAGCGCGATCCGGGCGATCGTCGAGGTCGAGGCGACCTCGCTCGGCACGCTCGACAAGGGCCTGAAGGGCGACGTCGAGACGATCGTCCACCGGGCGCTCGCGAAGGAGCCCGAGCGCCGCTACGAGTCGGCCGCGGCGCTCGCGGCGGACCTGCGGCGGTTCCTGAACGACGAGCCGATCTCCGCGCGCCCGCCGACGGCGCTGTACACGCTCGGGAAGTTCGCCCGCCGCAACCGGCCGCTGGTGGTCGGCGTCGCCGCCGCGGCCCTGGCGCTCGTCGTCGCGCTCGCGGTCTCGATCCGGCTGACGCTCCTGAAGGACGCCGCGCTCGCGCTGGCCGAGTCCGAGTCGCTGGAGAAGGAGCGGCAGCGCGCCGACGCCGACGCGGTCGCGACGTTCCTCTCCGACCTCTTCCTCGACGCCAAGCCGGAGGACCGCGGCGTCGAGGACGTCTCCGCGCGGGAGCTCCTGGAGGCCGGCGACGCGAAGCTCGCGGAGTACGCCGACGGCGACCCGCTGCGGCGCGCGCTCCTGATGCAGGCGCTCGGCGAGACGTACCGCGACCTCTCCGTCGACGACCGGGCGGAGCGGCTGCTCCGCGGCGCGCTCGACCTCCGCCTCGAGCACCTCGGCGAGCGGGACGCCCGCACCCTCTCCTCGATGAACGCGCTCGGCGTCCTCCTGCGGAAGACCGGGCGCGCCGAGGAGGCGATCGCGCTCTACCGGCGCGCGCTCGCGGGACGCCGGGAGGTGTTCGGGCCGCGGAGCGCCGAGGTCGCGACGACGATGAACAACCTCTCGGTCGCGCTCCGCTCCCTGAAGCGGGACGACGAGGCGCTCGAGGTCCTCGACGAGGCGACCGCGATCCTGCTCGAGGTCCGCGGCCCGGGCGACACGGAGTCGATCACGGAGCGGGCGAACCTCGGCCTGAACCTCGCGCTCGTCGACGATCCGCGCGCGGTGCCGCTCCTCGAGGAGCTGGCCCGCGCCGCGACGGACGCCCTCGGCCCGCGGCACACGACGACGCTCCACGTCGGGTACTGCCTCGGCGTCGCGCTCGTGTACGAGGACCGCGACGGCGAGGCGATTGAGGTCCTG
>JBICIB010001031.1:0-4076 GCA_043101415.1 Planctomycetota bacterium JB042
CTCGGCGCCGGCGCCGGCGCCCGCCGCGCCGCCGCCCCCGCCCGATCGGCCCGCGCCGCCCGCGCCGCCGGGGCCGCGACCCCCGGCCGCTCCGCCGGCGCCGCCCGGCCCCTTCGCGCCGCCCGCCGAGCCGTTCCCGCCCGCCGGCGACTTCCCGCCGCTCGCCCGCGGAGCGGTGCGGACCGACGCGCCGGGCCCGACCTTCTCCTTCGCCCCGCCGATCGCGCCGGGGAGGAGCGCCACGCCGCCCGACGCGACCGTCCCCTCGACCCCCGCGAGCACGCGCTCGCCGGTCGACAGGTCGCGGCCGACGTCGTCGCCGCGGACGCGCTTCCCGGTCGCCGCCTCGAGCAGGCCGGTCGCCGGGTTCACCGCCGCGAAGACGTCGTTCATCCGCTTCGGCAGCGCCTTCATCGCCCGATCGATCCCCTCCTGCTGGGCGAACGACGCCCGCTGCTGCGCGAAGACGAGCGCCCGGTCCTCCAGCGCCTCGAGCGCCTGGACGTCGGTCCGGTTGCCGCGCGTGACCAGCCGCCCCTTCGTCACCTCGGGGACGACGAGCTGGTTCCGACTCCCCGACGGCGTCCGCCCGCGGATCGTGCGCGGCGAGAGCGTCGAGAAGTCGTCGACCGCGAAGACCGACGCGTACTCGTCGGCGAGGCCGACCTGGACGAGCTTCCCCTTCCAGCCGGCGTCGACGGAGAGCATCTTCACGAGGTTGTCCGCCGCGCGCATCTTCAGCTCGAAGTGCCGCGCCGCCGCGAGCTCGCCGTCCTTCAGCGTCTGCGTGAAGTTCGAACGGTAGTTCGCCGCCTTCTGCTTCGCGTCCGCCCGCGCCTGCGCGAGGCGGGCGTTCAGGGCGGACTCCTGGGCGAGTGAGGCGCCGGAGAAGAGGAAGGCGAGGAACGCGAGGGAGGCGGCGAGGGAGCGGAGGGGAGTGGACATCGAAGTCTCCTCGAAGGTCGGGGATCGGTTTCGGAGGGAGGAGACGGAGGGACGGAGGGGTGTGACCGGAAAAGCGGTCGGAGGTCGAGGTCGGACGTGTCCCGCGTGGTCCGGGGCATCGTGACGGGCGGACGGGGACCGGTCTCCGGTCTCCGTTCACGTGGGTGAAGGTCACGGACTCACCCCCGCGGACCGCGCCGGGTCCAGGCGACGAACGGTCGCCTCGCTCGCTCGCGTCGGTCAGACCCGATCTCTCGCGATCTCGCTCCCCGCGAACTGCCGCAGCACGGCGTCCAACGGCCCGGCCTCGCCCCCCGCCAGCACCCCCTTCACCGCCTCCAACGCCCCCTTCACGTCGAAGTCGGTCTCCGACTCCAGCGCGGTCTCGAGCACCGACTGCAGCTCGGTCTCTCGCCGGATTCCGATCACCCACGCCGCGGTCGCGCGGACCGCGGGGCTCTCGTGGAGCAGGCCATCGCGCACGGTCTCGAGGACCGCCTTCCGATCCTCGAGGTACGCGACGCCGACCATGGCGTACGGGCGGAGCTCCTCCTCCTTCCCCTTCAGCGCCGTCATCGTCACCGTCCGGGTCGCCTTCCCGCTCCGGCCGCACGAGGCGATGGCGCGGATCAGCTCCTTCCGGACCGCGAACTCCTCCTCCTTCTTGTACGCCTTGTTCAGCTCGGAGAGCGCCTTCGGGGCGGCGAGCTGCTCGAGCGCGACCGCGGCCTCGCTGCGGATCGTGACCTGGCTGTCGATCAGGAGGGTCGGGAGGATCTCCCAGTAGTCGGGCGGCGAGTACTGGCCGATCGCGTGGATCAGCTCGGCCTTCCAGCGCATCGCCCGGTCGTCGCCGCCGCCGCCGAACCGCCCGCCGCGGCCGCGCGACGTGACGATCGTCTTGGCGTAGTCGATCGCCTCCTTCTCGTCGGAGAGGAGGATCCGGAGGATGTCGCCGCGGCGGTCCCACGGGCGGCGCTCCTTCCGCATCTCCTCGATCAGCGCCTGCACCTCCTTCTTCGTCGGCGGCGGCCGCGCGGTGTCGAGCGCGGTCGCGATCACGTCGCCCGTCACGAGCCGCCGCGGCGCGCGGGCGCTCCCGGACGGCGTCCACTTGAACTGCGGATCGACCTGCTTGATCGCGGTGACGAAGCACCACTCCATCTCGCCGGTCGAGATCTGGTACGGGACCGAGAGGAGGAGGGTCCCGTCGGGGCCGATCCAGAGGTGCTGCGGCGCGATCGTCGAGTCGTTCTGGGTCTGGAGGTACCGCTTCCGGACCTCCTTCTCGACCTTCTGGTGCTCGGCGCACGTCACCACGTCGCCGCGCGGGCACGGACGGTCGCCGGAGTCGTGCTCCTCCTTCGAGGCGAACAGCGGGACGGTCAGCTTCGCCAGCTTCGCGATCGTCGAATCCTGGTAGTGCTTCGCGACCATCTCGTCGTTCGCGCGCTCGCCGTCCATGTTGATCGCGACGAAGACGACCTTCCCGTCGCGCTTCGCCTCCTCGAAGGCGGCCTCGGCGGTCGAACGCCACTCGATCTTCGACGCCCCGTACGCGGGCGCGGAGAGCAGCAGGAGGGAGAGGAGCAGGCGAGGGATCAAGGCAGGGTCTCCGCGGAGGGGGACGGGGCAGCGACGCACCGGTCCCGGAGCCGACGGACGATACCTTTTCTTTCGCCGATCTCGGCCCGCCCGCCGGATCGGGGGCCGAGCCGGTTCACCTCCGTCGCCTCCGTTCCGGCGCGAGGACGACCGCGACCGGTCCGGAGGGGGCCGAGAACGTCGCGGATCCCCTCCCCTCGATGTCGCCGTTCGAGTACACGCGCACCTCGAACCGCCCGATCGGCACCGGACGCAGGGAGAACGTCGCGACCCCGGTGCGTGTCACCTCGAGCGAGGCGGACGTCGGGACCGGCTCGGCGGGCGGGGCGAACAGCCGGTCGCCCCGCCGGCGCTCCCGGTCGAGGGGCTGGAGCGGGTCGACGTCCTTCACCCGGACGCCCCCGTCGGAACCACACCCCATCCTGCCCAGCCGGAAGGGTGCCCACTCCCCGTGGGCGAACGACCGGGAGTCCTCGGACCGCCCCACGTGGAACGAGAGGAACGGACCTCCGGGCCGGAAGCAGGGGACGTCGCCCCCCTCCCGGTCGAGCGGGACTCCGATCACGAGCGGCGCCCCGCCGACGTCCCGCAGTTCCACGACCTGCTCGACCACACGACCGATCTCGACCACGACGTCCCGGCGGTCGCCGCGCGCGAGGTCCACGACGCGCGCCGGCGTCAGGTCCGCCGCCCCCGTCCCGGTCGGACGGAACGCGTAACGACCCGCCGGCAGTTCCGCGAACCGGAACGTCCCGTCCGGCATCGGCCCGGCCCTCCGGCCGCCGGGACGCAGCGGCGCCCACTCCGACGCCGGCTCGCCCTCCCATCCCGGACGCACGTTCCCCCGCAGCTCGACGAAGATCCCCTCCCGGTCGACGCCCGGCGGGACCTCGATCCGAACCGTGAGGACGGCGCTCCCCGCGACCATCGCGAACACTCCGCCGTCCGTCTCGCCGCCGGCGCGCACCGCGAGCGCCGGGACGAGGAGGTCCTCGTACCCCGGTGCGCGCAGTCCGAGCGCGTACTCCGCGGCGGTGAGCGTCCCTTCGAACCGAGACTCGCCGCCGAGACGGCACGCGTGGAACCGGTCGTCCGATCCGAACGCGGCCGCGACGCCCTCGACGCTCGCGCCGGTCGACGCGTCGACGACCGCGAACCGGAGCCGACCGACCCCGCGCGGCGCCGGCGTCTCCGCGGCCACGGCGGGCGGCGGCGCGGCGACGACGACGACTTCCTCCTCGCGCCGCGGCGCCGGCGCTCCGGCCGGGACGGGGCCGGCCGTCGACGGCGAGGCCGCGTCCCGGACCGCCGTCGCGCGGGGGGCGTCCTCGGTCGCGGGGCGGTCCGCGCCGCCTCCGAACGCGATCCAGACCGCGAGGGAGGCGAGCCCGAGCCCGGCCAGCGGCGCGGCGAGTCGGGGGACGAAGAAGCGGACGGGCTTCGGGACGGAGGCGTCCATGGCGGCCCGATTCTCCCCGAACGGTAGCGCCGTTTCGAGTCGGTCCTACTCCGAACGCTCCGCGACG
>JBICIB010001032.1:0-5453 GCA_043101415.1 Planctomycetota bacterium JB042
TGCCGCCGCAACGTCCCGGGGAGCTCGACGTCGTCGATCGACCGGCCGTTCGCCGGGACGAGGCGGAGCGCGTCGGCGAGGCGTGGATGGTGACGGTGGAGGGGTTCGACGACGGGCGCGCGGTCGAGGCGGCGCGCACGCAGGGGGCCGACGTCGCCGTCGTCGACCTGCCGCTCGAGGAGATCTTCATCGCCTACGGCCGCGAAGAGAGGAGTCTCTGATGCTCGCGACGACGACGATCCCGTCCGACCGTCCCGATCGGCGCGCGGCGCTCCGTCGAGCGACGGCGCGGAAGGAGTGGGCGGTCCACCGGTCGCTCCTGGTCGACTACGCCTGCGCGGCGCTGGTCCTGGTGACCGTCCTGCCGTTCGACCGGCCGACCGGCTTCGCCCTGATCGGCGGGTTCCTCGCCGCGTCGATGGGCGTCCGCATCGGCGGGGACGAGGCGATGTGGGGGGCACGGGAGTTCGTCTTCACCCGGCCGATCGCGCGGCGCGACTGGTTCCGCCTGCGATTCGGCCTCGGGCTGGTCCCGGTGTTCGCGCTTCTCGTCCTCTTCGGGCTCGCGGACGCCGTCGACCTGCATCGCCGGTTCATGACCCTCTTCGTCGAGCCGCTCGACGGCGACGTCACGGCCTCGACGCTGAGGGCGGGGTTCTACGCGCCGGTCGTCGCGGCGGCGCTCCTCGTCTATGCGATCGGCTTCGGCGCCGCGGCGCGAGAGGTCCGTCCGGAGCAGGTGCTGAACCACCGGTCCGGCGCGTGGCTCCTCGGCGGGGCGGCGGCGCTGCTCGCCTGGCTGTTCGCGGCGGGCGTGCTGCGCGGCGTCCTCGGCTGGCTCCGGATGCCCGACGAGCCGGGGGTCGACACGGAGGCGATGGCGGCGACCGTCGGCGCGCTGATCCTGCCGCTCGTCCCGCTCGCCTATCTGTGGGGCCGGCGGGGCGTCGAGCGCATGGAGCTCTCCTCGAGCGGCGCCGCGTCCGAAGGAGACGGGCCGCGCTCCGGTGCGGGGGCCGTCGTCCTCGTCCTCCTGTTCGTCGTCGTCCTGGGGACGGTCCTCCTGTGGCTGACCGCGCGCGGCGTCGATCCCGCCGCTCCGAAGTGAGAGGAGAAGAACGATCATGGGTTGGATCTCGGTCTTCCTGCTGCTCCTCCTCGCCGCGCTCGGCTGCGCGGGCCTCCTCTTCGTGCTCTCGGGACGCCGCCGGCCGAGCCCGGCTCCTCGTCCGGCGGGACCGCACCCCGTCCTCACGCTCCTCGGGGCGGTGCTGGTCGGCGCGGTGCTCGCCGCGGAGCTCGGCGCGTTCTCGAGCCGCGGTCCGGACGCGCTCCCGGTCCGGATCGTCGACGCCGAGCCCGGCGCGCCGTTCGACCGGGCGCAGGTCCTCACCGTCGAGACCCTCCCCGGCGGGTTCGTCCGGCCGGGCGGGATCCGCGTCGCGACCGCCCCGCTCGCGGCCGGGGACCTCGGCCTCGAGGTCGACCTCGACGGGCTCGGCTCGACGCTCGAGCTGACGTGGTCGTCGGAGGAGCGGTTCGAAGAGCTCTCGTACTCGGTCCGGACCCTCTCCGGGAATCACTTCTGGACCCTGCACGGCTCGCGGCTCGGGCGCCGGATCGTCGACGTCGGGGACGGGGCGCCGTTCCGGTCGATCGGGTTCGGCAACCCGGTCGGCCCGGGGCTCCGGCTCCGCGACGTCGACGACGCGCGCTTCTCGATCTGGATCCGCCGCGTCCCGGCCGGCGCGTCGCTCGAGACCGTCCCGCGGGAGCGCGTCGAGGCGGCGGCGGCGACGGCGGTCGGGGAGGCGGCGATCGCCGCCGGGCCGTCGTCCCGGACGCGCCCGTACGGAGACGGTCCGGCGAAGCGGCTCCTCCAGGAGCTCGCGCCGATCGGCACGCTGCTGTTCGTCGCCGGACTGGCGCTCCTCCTCCGGGGTCGGGTCGGCCTCGTGCGGGGGGCGGCGCTCGTCGCGCTCCTGCTGGTGGTCACCGCGGGGACGGCGAGCCGGATGGAGCGGGCGCGGGCCGCGGAGGCGCTCGGGTCCGACGACCCGGCGGCCCGGCACGTGGCCCTGGTCCGGCTCGCCCGATCGATGGCGGCGCCGACCTCGGGCGCGGAGACGCTGGCCCGGGTCTTCGCCGACGAGCGGGACCCGAGGGTGAAGGCGCGGCTGCTCCTCCTCACCGTGGACGAGAAGACCCCGCTCCACACGCTCCCGGCGGCGCGGAGGATGCGCGACGAGGCCGCCCGGTCCGACGACGAGACGCTGCGCGCCCTGGCGGAGGTGATCGCGTCGTCCGATCGGCGTTGATCCGCGGATCGGCGGGGGGGCGGCGACCGGTCCTTCCCCCGCCCTCCCCGACCGATAGACTGGCCCGTTTCGTGGCCGTCCGTCGGAGGGCGAGGATCGTGATGCGGAAGTCGTGGTCGATGGGGGCGCTCGTGCCGTTCGCGCTGCTCCCGGCGCTCGTCGGTTGTGCGGACCGGGAGGCGTCGTCCGGGGACGGGGGCTCGGCGCCGGCCGACGGCGGAGCGGCGAACGCCGTCGCGGGCGCGGAGGAGCTCCGGTCCGACCCGGCGACGCGGACGATGCTCGACTTCATCGCGAAGCACGAGGGGGAGCCGGACGAGCGCGGCCGGACGATCGACAAGTCGAAGCCGAACTGGCGGATGCTCCTCCCGCGGCCGCCGCGGCTCGAGTTCACGCCGGGGAGGAAGTACCTCCTGCACATGGAGACGAACCACGGCCCGATGACGTTCGAGCTCCGGCCGGACCTCGCGCCGATGCACGTCTCGAACGCGATCTACCTCGCGCTCGTCGGGTTCTACGAGGGGAACACGTCGCACCGGACCGGGCGCGGGTTCATGGTCCAGGCCGGGGCGCCGGACGGTCGCGGCGGCGGGAACCTCGGGTACGCGCTCGACCTCGAGGCGGACAAGAGGCACGTCTACGACCGGCCCGGCCTCCTCGCCGCGGCGCGCACGCCCGACCCGCACTCGGCCGGCAGCCAGTTCTTCGTCATGTTCGGCGCGTCGCCGCAGCTGAACTTCCAGTACACGATCTACGGCGAGTTCGCCGACGCGCAGAAGACCGAGAGCATGATCACGCTCCGGAAGCTCGAGCAGTCGTCGAACCCGAGCCCCAGCACCGGCCCGCCCCTGAAGCCGATCGTCTTCGAGAAGATGACGGTCTCGGTGGAGTGACCCCGGTGCGCGTCCTCGATCTCGGGGTCCGGCGCGCCGCCCGTCTGCTCGCCGTCGCCGCGGCGGCCGGGCTCGCGGCGTGCGCGTCGTCCGGCGGGGCGGCGGCGTCCGGGGACGACCCGGCGCTCTCGGCGATCGACGCGTACATCGCCGAGGTCGGCGTCGACACCGACGGGTCCGGCTGGCGCACGCGCCTCCCGCCGCCGCCGATCGTGGCGTTCGCGCCGGGGCGGGCGTACGTCTGGAACGTCGAGACGAGCCACGGCCCGCTCCGCGTCCGGTTCCTCCCCGACGTCGCCCCGGCCCACGTCGCGAACGCGATCTACCTGACCCGGCTCGGCTTCTACGACGGGAACCGGTCGCACCGCGCGATCCGCGACTTCATGGTCCAGGCCGGCTGCCCGCTCGAGAACGGGACCGGGAACCCGGGGTACGCCCTCGACCTGGAGGCCCGTCCCGGGGTCGGGTTCGACCGCGTCGGCGTCCTCGCGGCGGCGAACGCCGGTCCGGACACCGACGGCTCGCAGTTCTTCCTGACGTTCGCCCCGACCGCGTGGCTGAACGGCGGCTACACGGTCTACGGCCACGTCGACGGGCCGGAGAGCCTCCGCACCCTCCACGCGATGGAGCAGGACGCCAACCCTCGCGACGGCGCGCCGCGCGCGCCGATCGTCTTCGAATCGTTCACCGTCACCGTCGAGTGACCCGACCGATCCCGCCGCAGGGATCAAGGAGTCTCCGTTGAGCCGACACGAAGCGCCCGAGAACGACCCCGCGACGAAGGAGATCCTCGAGTTCCTCGCCGAGAAGAACGTCGACACGTCGAAGGACGGCTGGAAGACGCGCCTCCCGAAGCCGCCGAAGGTCCCGTTCGACTCGAAGCTCACCTACCTCTGGAAGCTCGAGACGAGCAAGGGGCCGCTCACCGTGAAGCTCCGCCCGGACGAGGCGCCGATGCACGTCGCGTCGACCCTCTACCTGACGATGCTCGGGTTCTACGACGACCTCGTCTTCCACCGGGTCATCCCGGGCTTCATGGCGCAGGGGGGCTGCCCCCTCGGGACGGGGACCGGCGGCCCGGGGTACCAGTACGACGGCGAGTTCGGGGCGCTCCGCCACGACAAGAAGGGGCTCCTCTCGATGGCGAACGCCGGCCCCGGCACCGACGGGAGCCAGTTCTTCCTGACGTTCGTGGCGACGCCGTGGCTCGACGGGAACCACTCGATCTTCGGCGAGGTGATCGAGGGGGACGCCGCGCTCGACGCGCTCGAGGCGTGCGGCTCCGACTCGGGGCGGACGTCGGAGAAGCTCCTCCTGAAGTCGGCGCGCATCGAGGTGTCGTGACCCGCACGTTCGGGTGAATCGGCCGGGGCGTCGGAGGTACGATGCCCCGACCGAGTTCGTTCGAGGGCCTCGCCCCGGGAGACCGCCATGTTCCGCCTGCTGATCCTGCTCTTGATCGTGCTCGCCGTGGCCGGCTGGGCGCTCGACTGGTTCACCTTCGAGAAGGGGACCAACGAGGACGGGAAGACGAAGATCGAGATCGTCCTCGACGACGACAAGATCGACCAGGACACGGCGAAGGCGAAGGAGAAGGTGTCGGAGCTCGCCGGCAAGGCGTCCGACAATTTCTCGTCGCTCGCCGCCGACGGGTCGTTCGAGGGGACGGTCGACGGCGTCGATGCGGCGGAAGGCCGGCTGACGGTCCGCGGCGCGGACGGAGAGCTCGTCGAGTTCCGGATCGACGGCGACGTGAAGGTGAAGCGCGACGGCGACCCGGCGTCCCTGGACGACGTCGTCCCGGGGGAGACGGCCCGGGTCCTGTACGAGGACGAGGACGGCGGGCGCCGCGCGACCCGCGTCCTGCTCGGCGGCTGATCGCGGCCGTCCCGAAACGCGGCGTCGAGACCGGGCGTCGCGCGTAGACTCGCTCCGGGAGAGATCTCGTGAACCGCGCCCGCCCCCCCCTCGCCCCGTTCGTCGCGCTCGCGCTCGCCGCCTGCGCGTCCGAGCCGCCGCCGGCCGACCCGGCGCTGCTCCGTCTCGATCGCGCGCGCGCAGACGAGGGGGCGCGGATAGTCGACGAGCTTCTGCGGGACGGCGAGGTCGACCGCGCGGTCACGGTCGCCGACGCGCTCGTCGAGCGCGAGCCGCGGGCCGCCGCCAGCCACCGTGCGGTGGCGCGCGCGCGGGCGGCGAAGGCGGTGGGGGAGCTCGACCCGGGCGCGTACGCCGACGCGAT
>JBICIB010001033.1:0-5162 GCA_043101415.1 Planctomycetota bacterium JB042
ATTCATCCGGTCGCCTCCTTGTTCCCCCCTTCCCCACCCCGCGATCGGGTGAGGAAGTCCGAAGCGGGCGAGGCGGGGGACGAGACGGGGAGGCTTCTCCGAGAGCGACCCCGCAGCGCGACTCGAAACCGCGCGGAGACCATCCCGGGCGCATCGCGCGAGGACGTGAGCGGGTCGGAGACACCTCCCCGTGTCGTCCCCCGCCGTGGCGAACGCGAAGACGTTCCCGAACGCGTTCCAAGCCGCGCAGCGTCCAGGACAGCGGGTCGGAGAGCGCCTCCCCTTCCCGGCCCCCGCCGTGGCGAACGCGAAGACGTTCCCGAACGCGTTCAGGGACTCATCAAGCTCTCGACCCACTTCCCGAGCACGTCGAACTCGAGGTTCACCCCGGCCCCCTCGACCCATCGGGGGGAGACCGTCACCTCCTCGGTGTGCGGGATGAGGCAGACCCGGAAGCCGGCGTCGGTCTTGGCGGCGATCGTCAGGCTGACCCCGTCCACGGTCACCGACCCCTTCTCGAGGAGGTAGCGGCGGAAACGCTCGGGGACGTCGACGTCGACGTCCCGTTCGAGGCCGCGGCGGGCCGATCGGACGACGTCGCCGACGGCGTCGACGTGTCCGGTCACCCAGTGGCCGCCCAGGCGGTCCCCCATCCGGAGCGCGCGCTCGGCGTTCAGGGGGGCCCCGGGAGCACGGGACCCAAGTGTCGTCCGGTCCAGGGTTTCGGGAATCGCGTCGAACGCCGCGGCGGTCCCGTCCAGGGCGACGACGGTGAGGCAGCAGCCGTCGAGGGCGACCGAGTCCCCGATCCGGACCCCGTCGGCGAGCGGGCCGAGGTCGACCCGGAGGCGGGCCCCCTGGTCGAGCGGATCGAGGGCGAGCAGCGGGACGGTCCCCTCGACGATGCCGGTGAACACTCGAATCTCCGTAAGGGCCGACCGCTGGACGTCTTGATCGCGGCCGGGGGAGTGGTAGCATACGCCCCTTTTGCCAGTCCCGGAGAAGTTCCCCGGGGGCGAACGGGTCCGCCCGTTCCCCGAGGAGCGGTCGACCGGGACGAGCGGCATGCTGGTCCACGTCCTGACCCTCTTCCCCGATCTGTTTCGGGGCTTTCTCGACGAGAGCATCGTCCGGATCGCTCAGGAGAAGGGGGCGCTCGAGGTCGACACGATCGACTTCCGGCGGTTCGCGACGGACAAGCACGCGATGGTCGACGACCGCCCGTTCGGAGGCGGCCCGGGCATGGTCTTGAAGCCCGAGCCGATCTTCGCCGCTGTCGACGCCGTCGAGGCGGAGCGCGGCCCGGTGCACCGGGTGCTGCTCACTCCGACCGGCCGGCCGCTCGTCCAGGAAGACCTCGAACGGCTGGCCCGGCTCCCGGAGCTGTTGCTCCTCTGCGGCCGGTACGAAGGGTTCGACGAGCGCGTGCGCCTCGGCATCTCCTGGGAGGAGATCTCGATCGGCGACTACGTCCTCTCGGGCGGCGAGGTCCCGGCGATGGTGATCGTCGACGGGATCGCGCGGCTGCTCCCCGGCGTGCTGGGCGACGAGGAGTCGGCGGTGAGGGAGTCGTTCCGCGAGGGACTGCTCGATCACCCGCAGTTCACTCGCCCCCGGGTGTTCCGGGGGATGGAGGTTCCGGAGGTGCTCCTCTCGGGCGACCACGCCAGGATCGAGGCGTGGCGGCGCGAGGAGGCCCTGCGGCGGACCCGGGAACGGAGGCGCGCGCTCTCCGGACCCGAGCGACGAGACGACGGACAGCAGCGTCCCGACGGGGCGCCGACCGACTGAGGACGAGACGATGGACCTGATCGGCGATCTGCAGAAGAAGAACCTGAAGGCGACCGTCCCGACCTTCGACGTCGGCGACACGGTCGACGTCGAGGTGAGGATCAAGGAGGGCGAGAAGGAGCGGATCCAGGTCTTCACCGGCGTGGTGATCGCGAAGAAGGGCGGCGGGGTGAACGCCACCTTCACCGTCCGCCGGATCGTCCAGGGCGAGGGAGTCGAGCGCGTCTTCCCCGTCCACTCGCCGAAGGTCGCGGAGATCCGCGTCAAGCGCCGCGGCCGCGTCCGCCGCGCGAAGCTCTACTACCTCCGCGGCCGCACCGGGAAGGCGGCCCGCATCCCCGAGCGGCTCCCGGCCGCCGGCTCGAAGGCGAAGAAGGGGAAGGGGAAGGCGTCCTCCTGACGGAGCGCCGGCCGCACCTTCCCGTCCGCCCGCCGCGTCGGGCCCGATCCTGAACCACCGCCGGCCCCACGGACCGGCGACCCGCAACGAACCGGAGTGTCCGGAGACATGGCGCACAACCAGACCCTCGTCCCCAACCTCGGAACGAGGTTCCTGATCATCCTCGCGGTGATCGTCGTCGCGGCGATCGGCCTCGTCGAACGGCGGACGAAGTTCACGATGACCGACGGCACGGTCATGACCGGCAAGGTCGTCGAGGAGGAGTCGACGGACACGACCGTCGCGGTCGAGCGGCCGTCCGGCACCATCCTCCGCCTCGCGCGCGAGGAGATCGCCTCGGAGGAGTGGTTCCACCTCGAACTCGACCTGAACCTCGGGCTCGACCTGAAGGGTGGCACCTCGCTCCGGTACAAGATCGAGCTCCCCGAGGACGCGACGGACGAGCAGCGGCAGGACGTCCTCGACCAGACGGTCAAGACGTACAACGCCCGCCTCGACAACCTCGGGGTGAAGGAGCTCTCGATCCGGAAGGCCGGCACGAACGAGATCCACATCGAGCTCCCCGGCGTCTCGATGGAGGAGTCGGAGTCGTACGAGCAGGTCGTCCAGAGCCTCGGCGCGCTGGAGTTCCGGATCGTCGCGGACAACGTCCCCGGCGTGCTCGACCTCCCGTCCGAGCGGGCGAAGGTCGAGGCGCACCTGAAGAGCCTGGCCGACGCCGGCGAGGAGTGGACGCCGAAGGGGATCGACCTGACGCGGTTCGACGTCACCGGTCGCGGCGGCATCACGTACCGCTGGGTCCCGTACAGCGAGAAGACGATCCTCGAGGAGGGGCGTCAGGCGTTCCCGTTCGTGATGCTCGAGCTGAACCCGACCGAGCGGTTCACCGGCGAGGACCTCGAGCGGACGTTCGTCACCGTCGACCAGGGCGGCCGGCCGGCGCTCGGGTTCAACATGAAGGTCTCGCGGGCGGGCGACTTCGGCGACTTCACCGAGAAGTACAAGGGACGCCAGATGGCGATCGTGCTCGACGGCGAGGTCGACACGGCGCCCAGCCTGAACGAGCGGATCGAGCAGCAGGGGCAGATCCACGGCGGCGGCGCGGGGTTCACGTCCGAGGAGGTGAAGGCCCTCCGGACGGTCCTCACCTCCGGCTCGCTGCAGGTGAAGCCAGAGAAGCTCTCGAAGGCGACCATCGGCCCGACCCTCGGCGAGGCGTCGGTCTCGCGCGGCGTCATCGCCGGCTCGCTCGCGGGCGCGCTCGTCGTGGTCTTCATGCTCGTCTACTACCTCGGCGTCGGCATCATCTCCTGCCTGACGCTGCTGATCGGCATGTTCCTGCTGATCGGCGGCCTCGGCTTCCTGTCGGCGACCGTCACCCTGCCCGGCATCGCCGGCATCCTGCTCACCGTCGGCATGGCGGTCGATCAGAACATCCTGATCAACGAGCGGATCCGCGAGGAACGCGGCAAGGGGAAGACGATCGGCCAGTCGATCAAGAACGGGTTCGAGCGCGCGTTCGTCACGATCGTCGACGCGCAGGCGACGACGTTCATCGCGGGGTTCATCCTCTACGAGTTCGGCTCCGGCCCGATCCGCGGGTTCGCCGTGACGCTGATGCTCGGGATCGTGACGACGATGTTCGCCGCGCTCTACGGCTCGAAGGCGCTCTTCGCGCTCGGCCTCGAGCGGGGGTCGTTCACCGAGCTGAAGATGAACCGCCTCCTCGGCGAGACGAGCATCCTCTTCACGAAGTACCTCCGCCCGTGCTTCTCGATCTCCGCGGTGACGATCGTCGCGGGCCTGGCGGTCTTCGCGATCGACTACAAGGATCTCCAGGGGCTCGACTTCGCCGGCGGCTTCCAGGCGCGCCTGCAGTTCGAGGAGCCGCAGGAGGGGGAGGAGATCCGAGAGTCGCTCGCCGCCCGGTACGACAACGTCCAGGTCGTGTCGCTCCTGTCGACCGCCGAGGACGGCGGCCCGACCGACTTCCGGATCACCATCCGGTCGAGCGACGACGAGGCGGCGCCGGGAGACTCGGAGAAGGTCGACCGCTACCTCGAGGACATCCGTGAGCTGTTCGGCGACCGGCTGATCGCGGACGCGGTCGACGTGAAGGAGATCGCGGCCGAGGCCGGCGGAGGCAAGACGAACGCGTCGTTCGCGGTGAACCTCACCTCGCCGCTCGACCGGACCTTCGTCGAGCGGCGGCTGGCGAAGAACCTCGCCGTCACCTCGGTCACCGCCGAGGAGGGCGCGGACCGCGCGGCCCGGTTCGACGTCGTCGCGTCGTCGCCGCAGTCGCTCAACGAGGACCGGCTCCGGGCGATCGTCGCGACTTCGCTCGCCGATCTCCCGCAGGGCGCCCGCCTCTCCGACCCGATCCCCGAGAGCCAGTTCATCGGCGGCAAGGTCGGGAAGGAGCTGACGAACAGCGCCATCAAGGCGATCGTCGTCGCGATCTTCTTCATCCTGATCTACATCCGCATCCGGTTCTTCGACTTCATCTGGGGGGTCGCGGCGTGCCTCGCGATCGTCCACGACGTCCTGTTCGGGCTCGGCGCGGTGGCGGTCGTCCACTACCTCCACATCGTCAACATCGAGCTCGACCTGACGATGATCGGCGCGTTCCTGACGATCGTCGGCTACTCGCTGAACGACACGATCGTCATCTTCGACCGGATCCGCGAGAACCTCCCGCGGATGAAGGCGACGCTCCCCGAGATCGTCAACGTGTCGATCAACCAGACGCTCTCGCGGACGGTCCTCACCTCGCTCACCACGCTCCTCGCGGTCGCGGTGCTGTTCCTGTTCAACTACGGGCAGCGAAACGTCCTCGAGGGGTTCGCCTTCGTGATCCTCGTCGGCGTGCTCGTCGGGACGTACTCGACCATCTTCATCGCGAGCCCGGCCCTGGTCTGGCTCACGATGCGGAAGGAGCGGAAGACCGGCAAGCCGGTGAAGTTCGCCG
>JBICIB010001034.1:0-6305 GCA_043101415.1 Planctomycetota bacterium JB042
CCCGGGGCCCCGGGTGCGATTCCTCAGAAGTTCAGTTCCTGGAAGCGGATGCGCTGTCCCTACTGCACCTCCAACAACGACCGGGTGATCGACTCCCGGACCTCCGGGGACGCCTACGTCATCCGGCGGCGGCGGGAATGCCTGGAGTGCGGGAAGCGGTTCACGACCTACGAGAAGGTCGAGGAGCCGACGCTCCACGTGATCAAGAAGGACGGGCGGCGGGTGCCGTTCGACCGGGCGAAGATCATGACCGGCCTGATGAAGGCGTGCCAGAAGCGCCCGGTCTCGCTCGAGGTGCTCGAGGAGACGGTCAACCGGATCGAGTCGCAGCTGAACGAGACGTTCGACAAGGAGGTCTCGGGGAAGTTCATCGGGCAGCTCGTGATGAACGCGCTCCGCGAGCTCGACCACGTGGCGTACGTCCGGTTCGCGTCGGTCTACCGCGAGTTCAAGGACGTCGAGGAGTTCCTCGAGGAGCTGAAACCGCTGCTCGAGAAGCGGAGGGACTGACCGCGTGATCCGAAGCTCGATGAACGTCCGGAAGCGGGACGGCCGGGAGGTGCCGTTCGACCAGGCGAAGATCGCCGACGCCATCGATCGGGCGGCGCGCTCGGTCGGCGGGCAGGACCGGTTCCTCGCCGAGGAGCTCGCGTCGGTCGTCGCGATGTTCATCGAGAAGGAGTGGAGCGACCGGACCCCGTCGATCGACGACGTCTCCGACCTGATCGAGAAGGTCCTGGTCGAGACCGGCCACGCCGCGGCGGCGAAGGCGTTCATCCTCGAGCGGGATCGCCGGGCGCGGATCCGCTCCGCGCTCCGGGTGCGGGACGACGAGCGCCCGGCGCCGAACGAGAAGCTCCCGACGGTCGACGCGCGCGCGCACGCGAAGGTCTCGTCGTGGTCGAAGGGGAAGATCGTCGAGGCGCTCCTCGTCGAGGGAGACCTCCCGCCGTCGGTCGCCGAGGAGATCGCGGCCGCCGTCGAACGGCGCGTCTTCTCCTCCGGCATGACGCGCGTGTCGACGTCGCTGGTCCGCGCCCTCGTCGACAACGAGCTGTTCGAGCGCGGGTACGACCGCGTCTTGAACCGGCAGGCGACGATCGGCCTCCCGCGGTACGACCTCGACCGGCTGATCCGCGCGGGCGTCGGGGGCGGCCTCGCGGCGGGCGGCGCGGACGCGAACGACCGCGCCGTCGCGGCGGCGAGCTGGACGCAGTACTCGCTCCTCGCGGTCCACTCGCCCGAGGTGGTCGAGGCGCACCTCGCGGGCCGGATCCACGTCGGCTCCCTCGGCTCGCCGACCCGCGTCCAGCGGCTCGAGGTCGACGTTCCCCCGGCGCCGGCGGACGCCTCGGCCGGCGCGGCGCTCGACGCGGCGCGGCTGTACGCGCTCCGCGCCGGCGAGACGGTCGACGAGGAGCTGGTCCTCCGCGGGCTCGATCGCCTCCCGGCCCTCCTCTCGTTCGACGACCCGGCCGAGGCGGCCGAGCGGCTGCTCTCGGCGCTCGGGCATCCGGCCGAGCTGCCGCCGCCCTCGCCGCGGCTCGCGCTCGAGGTCCGGCCGCGCGCCGCGGCGGAGCTCGCGGACGCGGCGAAGGCGATCGGCCTCTCGGCCGACGAGACGGCGGCGCGCCAGCGTGCGTTCGCGGCGGCGCTCTTCGCGGCGGCGGCGCGGCTCGGCGACCGGGACGGCGTCGTGGCGCCGCGGCTCCTCCTCGGGCTCCGGCCGGGCGAGCGGTCCTCGGACGATCTCGACCTCCTCGAGGCGTGCGTCCTCGCCGAAGGGGCGCCCGGACGGGCGGGGATCGTCGTGGAGGCGGGGGCGTTCGCGGGCGGGCTCGCGTCGTTCGTGCCGACCTGGCTGCGGGTCGACGTCGACGTCGCGCAGTCGGCGTTCCGCGTCCGCCGCTTCGAGACCGGGGCGGTGGTGAAGCAGGTCGGCGAGGCGATCGGGCTGGCGGCCGCGGCGTGCGAGGCGCGGGCGCGGTTCTTCGATGGCCTCCCCGAGGCGACCTCCCCCCGCGGTCGGCTGGCCCGGCTCGGCGGGTCGCGCGAGCGGGTCGGCGGGCGGTACGAGATCGGCCTCGCCGGGCTCGACGCGGCGTGCCGGGTCGCGTTCGACCACCCGCCCTCCCGCGACGAACGGTCGCTCGAGTTCGCGCGCGCGGTCGTCGAGGCGGCCCGGAAGCGGGTCGCCGACGAGGCGAAGCGGCGCCGCCTCCCGCTCGTCGCGGCGTTCACCGACGACGCCGACGTCCTCCAGCGATTCGGCACGATCGACTTCGATCGGTTCCCGCGCGGCCGCGACGTCCACGGCGTGCCGCACGACGGCCGCCGCTACCTCTACTCCTCCTCGCTCTCCTCGCGCGACGACGGTCCGCCCCCCGAGGCGACGGCCGCGCTCGAGGCGACGCTTCGCGAGGGGATGCTCCCGACCCCGCTCCCGAACGACCACGCCGACGCGGCGGACCGGATCCGGTTCGTCCGCGCCTACGTCGACCCCTCCGGCCGGAGCCCGCAGGAATGCGTCTAGACAAGATCGAGATCCACGGCTTCAAGTCGTTCGCCGACAAGACGACCTTCGACTTGAACGCCGGCGTGACCTGCCTCGTCGGTCCGAACGGCTGCGGGAAGTCGAACGTCGTCGACGCGGTGAAGTGGGCGCTCGGCGAGCAGCGCCCGACCGCGCTCCGCGGCGACAACATGGCGGACGTCGTCTTCAAGGGGAACGGCAACCGCCCGCCGATGGGGTTCGCCGAGGTGACCCTGCAGTTCGACAACTCCGACTCGACCCTCCCGATCGACGCGACCGAGGTGTCGATCAGCCGCCGCCTCTACCGGAACGGCGACAGCGAGTACCTCGTCAACCGCCGGGTCTGCCGCCTGAAGGACATCCGCGAGCTGTTCGTCGACACGGGCCTCGGCCAGAACATGTACGCCGTCCTCGAGCAGGGTCGCATCGACGCGGTGCTGAAGGCGAACCCGGTCGACCGCCGCGCCGTGTTCGAGGAGGCGGCGGGGATCCAGAAGTTCCGGATGCGGAAGCGCGAGGCCGCGCGGAAGCTCGAGAAGGTCGACCAGAACCTGCTGCGCGTCGCCGACCTGATCGAGGAGCTCGAACGGCGCGTCCGCTCGCTCCGGATCCAGGCCGGGCGCGCGAAGTCGTACGTCGAGCTCTCCGACCGCCTGACCGAGCTGAAGACGGTCCAGTTCCTCCTCGCCGGCGCCGACATGGCCGTGCGACGGAAGCAGCTCGCGGACGACCTCGCCGCCGCGCGCGACCTCGACCGGCAGTCGGAGGTCGAGCTCGCCGAGGCGACCGCCCGGGTCGAGTCGGTGGAGTCGGAGACGGGCGTCGTGCGCGAGTCGCTCGGCCGGGCGCGGAACCGTCGCGTCGAGGTCCGGGCGGAGTACGACCAGGCGCAGGAGCGGAAGGCGACGCTCGAGCAGCGGGCGCAGGAGAGCCGGACCGCCGGCGAGGAGCGCGCGGCCGAGGTCGCGCGGCTCGACGAGGATCTCGCCACGCGGAGCGAGGAGGCCTCGACGCTCGCGGCGGAAGCGGCGGCGCGGGGCGAGGAACAGGCCGCCGCCCGCCGGCAGGCCGAGGAGAGGAAGGCGGCGCTCGAGACGGCGCAGCGGGAGGCGGCCTCCCGCGAGGAGACGCTGCACGGGCTGGAGGAGCGGATCGTCGGGCTGGCCGAGCGCGAGCTGTCGCTCTCGAACGACCGGGCGTCGCTCGACACCGAGGCGCGCGGCCTGCGGTCGGCGCGCGAGCGCCTCGTGCGCCGGGAGGCGGAGCTCGCCGGCCTGCTCGAGCGGATCTCGGAGGAGTCGAGCGCCGTCGGCGTCGAACTCTCGGCGCTCGACGAGCGGGCGCGCGAGCGGACCCGGTCCGTCGAGGAGTCGCGCCGCGAGCTCGAGGCTCGCCGGGACCGCGAGCTGGAGCTGCGGCGGGAGATCTCCGAGAAGCAGGCGGCGCTCGCCGGGAAGGAGTCGCGTCGCGACACGCTCGACGGCGTGATCGAGAAGATGGAGGGGGTCGACGAGGGCTCGCGGGCCCTGGTGAAGGCGGCGCGCGACGGGGAGGGGGTCGACGGCGTCGTCGGCCTCCTCGGCGAGCTCCTCCCGGTCGATCGCGATCGGGCGCGGGCGGTCGACGCGGCGCTCGGCCACCTCGCCGGCGCGGTCGTCGTCCGCGACCGCGCCGCCCTCGACCGTTCGCTCGGCTGGCTCCGCGAGCGGCAGGCCGGCGCGGCGACGTTCCTGGTCCTCGGCTCGATGCCGAGCCCCGAGGCGCCGGACGCGGACGCCCCGGGGGCGTCCCTGGTCGACGGCATCGACCTCGAGGAAGGGGACGGCCTCGCCGCGCTCTTCCGCTCGCTCCTCGGGCGGGCGCGGCTCGTCGACGACGAGGCCGACCTCCTCGCGAACCTCGGCTCCGGACGGTTCCTCGTCACGCGGGAGGGGGCGCGGCTCGAGGCGAGCGGCGCGTTCGCCGACCCGCCGCAGAAGCGGACCCTCGGGTTCGTCGAGCGGAAGGCCGAGCGGGACCGGCTGCAGGCCGAGGCGGAGGCGCTCGGCGAGGACCTCCGGAAGCTCGCCGAGGAGGAGGCGCGGATCGGCGCCGAGGCGGCGGAGTGGACGGCGCTCGTCGCGGAGGCGGAGCAGGAGATCAAGGAGATCGACGCGGGGATCGCCGAGGGGCGGTCGCGCGGCGAGCGGCTCGCCGAACGCGCGGCGATCTACCGGCGCGAGCTCGCGGTCGGGGCGCGCGAGCGGGCGGAGCTCGAGCGGGACGCCGGCCACGTCCGGACCCGCCGGGCCGAGGTCGACGAGGCGCTCGGCGTCGCGCGGGGCGAGCGCGAGGACGCCGAATCGGAGCGGCGCCGGGAGGCGGCGCGGCGCGAGGACGAGGCGGACGAGCTCGAGAGGCTGGTCGGCGAAGAGGCGACGGCGGCGCGCGAGGTGGTGCGACTCGACGAGCGGGTGCGCGCGGTCACCGCCGAGCTGGCGCTCGTGAAGCGGGGCCTCGACGAGCAGACGGCGGTCCGGAGCCGGCTCGAGGCGGAACGCTCGGCGCTCCTCGCGCGAAGCGAGGAGGCGGCGACGGCCGCGGAGGGGCTGGTCGAGTCGATCGATCGGCTGAGGGACGAAGAGGTGGAGATCCGCGACCGGATCGTCGAACTCGAGGCGCAGATCGAGAGGGGCGGCGGCGCGCTCGACCTCGCGCGGCGCGGGGCGATGGCGGCGGCGGAGGCGCGGGAGAAGGCGCGCGAGCGGCTCCACCAGCTCGAACTCTCCGAGCGCGAGCTGGAGATGGGGCTGAGCTCCCTCCGCGAGCGCGCCCGGGACGAGATCTCGCTCGACATCGAGGAGCGGCTGGCGGAGTTCGACGCGACCGACGTCCCGCCGCTCGACGAGGTGACGAAGGAGCTCGGGCAGGTGCGCGACAAGATCTCGCGCATCGGGAACGTCAACCTCGACGCGATCCACGAACTCGAGGAGGTCGAGCAGCGGCACGAGTTCCTGACCCGCGAGCGCGGCGACCTCGACCAGTCGCGCAAGTCGCTGGAGGCGACCATCGCCGAGCTCGACGCGGTCTCGCGCGAGAAGTTCGTCGAGACGTTCGACGCGGTCCGGACCCACTTCAAGACGCTCTTCCGGAAGCTGTTCCACGGCGGCAAGGCGGACGTGATGCTCCAGGAAGGGGTCGACGTCCTCGAGGCCGGGATCGAGATCATCGCCGGGCCGCCGGGGAAGGATCCGCGGTCGATCACGCTCCTCTCCGGCGGCGAGCGGACGATGACCGCCGTCGGCCTGCTGTTCGCGCTGTTCAAGGCGAAGCCGGCGCCGGTCGCGATCCTCGACGAGGTCGACGCGGCGCTCGACGAGGCGAACATCGAGCGGTTCTGCAACCTCCTCGCCGAGTTCATCGGGAAGTCCCAGTTCGCGATCGTCACCCACTCCAAGCGGACGATGAGCTACGCCGACGTGATCTTCGGGGTCACCATGGAGGAGAACGGCGTGTCGAAGCGGATCGGCATCAAGCTCGACGAGTACGAGGAGCGGGTCGCCTGAGGCGTCGCCTCCGTCGCGGGGGCGGGCGCACGGCCCCCGCGTCCCGAGCCCGGGGTGCGGCGAGACGGGGCGGGGCGTGACCGTCCGGCCGAGGCGTCCCCGCGCCCCCTTCCCACCTTCGCCCCGGACGTCGGCACGACGAGCGTCCTCGCGAGCGCGAGGCGAAAGGGTGCACCCGGAACGGAGAAGGGGCGTCCCCGCGCGCGGCGCGAGGACGCCCCTTCGGG
>JBICIB010001035.1:0-3931 GCA_043101415.1 Planctomycetota bacterium JB042
CGCCGCCGAGGTCGAGGATCGTCATCGACTTCAGGATGTCGTTGACGGCGTCGGTCGGGAACCTGAGCTGGGCCCGGACGTCGCCGCGGAGGCGGCCGACGTGCTCGAACGCGCCGACGCCCGAGCGATAGAGGGTGATCTCCCGGATCGGGAGCTTCGACTCCTGCGCCGGGAGGGAGGTCGCGAGGAGTGCGGTCAGGGCGACGAGGGCGGTCGGACGGTGGGCGAGCATCGTGCTCCTCTGCTTCGTTTCGGTCGACGGCACGGGACCGGCCGCGCGCCGTGGAGTTCCCCGGGAATCGACGGAGAGAGCCTACCGCCCCGCCTCCTCGCGTGGTCTGCTGGAGGAGCGATCCGGGTGGCGGCCCGACCGATGTCGCGGATCCGGAGGCCTCGTCCTCTCGGGAGGGGAATTCGATGTTCGATCGATTCACGAAACCGTCGCGTGCGGCGATGACCGGCTCGAGGGACCTCTGCCTCGAGTACGGGCACGAGGTGATCGACGCCGATCACGTGCTCCTCGCGCTCTGCGGCCTCGCGCGGGAGGGAGAGACCCGCGCCGGGATGCTGCTCGAGCGGATCGGCGTCACGCCCGACGAGGTCGCCGCGGCGGTGGAGGCCCGGATCGAGCGGGGGGAGCCGCACCGGGAGCGGCCGAAGCGCCTCCTGTTCTCCGAGCCGGCCAAGAGGACGCTCGAGGCGGCGTTCGAGGCCGCGAGCCGGAACGGAGACCACGTGATCGGGACCGAGCACCTCCTCGTCGGACTCGCCTCCGTGGCCGGGAGCGAGGCGGAGGTCGCCCTCCGATCGGTCGGGGCGACGAGGGAGCGCTTCGACGCCGCGCTGCCCGAACTCCCCGAAGGGACGGAGTGACGAGCGGGTCGTCGCCCGTGTCGACGCCGAACCGTCCGTCCTCGAATCGCCGATCCTCGAACCGTCCGTGGAGGTGTCCGTGAAGAAGCGCATCCCGACCCCCGGTCCGACCATGGCCGTCCTGACGCTCGTCCCGCTCCTCGCGTGCGCGCGGACGCCGGTGGACGGCGCCGCCGCCGGCGTCGCGGCGGCGACCCCGAGCGCGGAGCCCGTCTCCCGCGGCCTCGACTGGTTGGTCCGACACCAGGCGCCGGCCGGGTACTGGTCGGCGAGCGCGTTCTCCGAGCGTTGCGGCGAGAGCCGCTGCGACGGCGCGGGGAAGGAGGTCCACGACCCCGGCGCGACCGGCCTCTCGCTGCTCGCGCTCCAGGTCGCGGGGGACGCGCGTCACGCCGACGCCGTGGCGCGCGGGCTCGCCTACCTCGCCTCCGTGCAGGACGCCGAGACCGGCTGCTTCGGCGTGCCGAACTCGCACGCGACCTTCCTGTACGACCACGGCATCGCGACGCTCGCGGTCGCCGAGGCGGTCGCGCGCGGGGACGACGCGATGCGCGGGCCGGCGCAGCGCGGCATCGACTTCATCGAGGCGTGCCGGAACCCGTACAAGGCGTGGCGCTACGCGTACCCGCCCGACGGGAACAACGACATGTCGGTCACCGGGTGGATGGTGCTCGCGTTGAAGACGGGGCAGTCGGCCGGCCTCGAGGTCGACCCGGCGGCGTTCCAGGGCGCGATGCGGCTGACCGACGAGATGACCGACGACGAGACCTGGCGGACCGGCTACCAGCGGCGCGGCGGCTTCTCGTCGCGGGACGTGGGGATGGAGGAGCGCTGGCCGGAGGCGAGCACCGAGGCGATGACCGCGGTCGGCATGATGGCGCGTCTCCTGACCGGCGAGGACCCCGACGAGAGCGCGGCGCTGAAGGGCGGCGCCGCGCGGCTGAGGGACCGGCTCCCCGAGTGGGACGAGGCGAACGGGACGATCGACTACTCGTACTGGTACTACGGCACGCTGGCGATGTCGTGGATCGGCGGCGACGGGTGGGACCGGTGGAGCGGGGCGCTCGCGGAGGCGGTCGAGAGGACCCAGCGGGAGGACGGCTGCGCGCGCGGTTCGTGGGACCCGCAGTTCGACCCCTGGGGCCACGCCGGCGGCCGGGTCTACGCGACGGCGCTCCTCACCCTCGCGCTCGCGGTCCGCGACGAGCCGGGGCGCTGGAAGATCGCCGGCTGAGGCGCGGCGCCGGCCCGGTGCCGCCGCGCCCCGGTCGGCCGTGTCACGGGAGCGCGACCTGCAGCGCGTTCGACGTCTCGATCGGCGTCGTCGAGCCCTGATTCGGCGCCACCGCCTGCAGGAAGACGGTCCCCGGTCCGGCGACGCCGGGGACCAGGAGGTCGAGTTCGTCCGCGGCGCCGAGCGGGATCGCGAGCGTGAGGAGGATCGGCAGGGGGACGAGGGTCGCGCTCAACTCGTACACGAACGTCGGGTTCGACTGCGTCGACGCGAACAGGAGGATCGTGCTGCCGGCCTTCGCCCCCTCGACCCGGAGCCTCGACCAGGTGCCGGGGGAGAGGTCGCCGCCGCAGAGGGAGAGGACGAGGTTCCCCGGGCCCGGGAAGCCGAGGTCCGCCTGGCAGGTGACCGGATCGGTCGTCCACTTCGCGACGAACGTGTTCGACTGCCCGAGGCTGAACGGCGCCGTGTCGAACGCGCCCGGCGTGACGACCGTCACTCCGGTGTACGTGCACGCGAGGTAGAGGTCGCCGGCCGGGTCGATCGCGAGCCCGCCCTGGAGCTGCGGCGCGAACGTGCTCGGCTCGTTCCCGGGGCCGCCGAAGAACGAGGACGTGATCGGAGCTCCGGCGGGGTCGAAGCCGACGAGGACCATGTCGGACGAGTTCCCCCCGATCTCGTCGTCCCAGGCGTCGAGGGTCGGGAAGCCCGCGTTGACCGTGTAGCCGAACGCCCAGGCGTTCCCCGCCGCGTCGACCTCGACGCCGGCGAGCGAGTCCGTGAACGACCCGCCGATGTACGTCGAGAAGACGACCGACGCCGCGCCGCTCTGGTTCGTGTCGAAGCAGGTGGCGACGCCCGACGCGTAGGTCGGGTTCGGGCTGCTCGTCTGGAACGCGCCGGGCGTGGTCGGGAAGCCGGCGGTCGCGCCGCCGACGGTCCATGCCTTCCCCGCGCCGTCGATCGCGAGGTCGATGCGCGTGTTCGAGAAGTCGCCCCCGGGCCCGCCGAGGAAGCTCCCGTACTCGAGCGCGCCGGCGGGGGAGAGGCGGACCAGGAACCCGTCGTACCCCGAGGACTTCCCGGTCTGGAAGCCGCTCGCCGTGGTCGGGAACGACGCGCTCTCCGTCCGCCCGGCGACGTAGACGCGGCCGTCCGCCCCCTTCCGGACCGCGTACGCGTAGTCCCATCCGCCCGTCCCGTCGTCGCCGAGATAGGTCGCGTACTGGATCGGCCCGCCCGGCTGGAACCAGCAGGCGAATCCGTCCTGCTGGACCCCCTTCACCGTCCCGATCGCGCCCGGCGTGACCGGGAACCCTCCGGTCTCGCCGACGACGTAAACGGTCCCGGCGGCGTCGACGTCGATGCCGTACCCGCGGTCCTGGTTCACGCCGCCGAGGTACGTCGAGTAGAGGAGCGTCCCGTCCTTCGCGAGGCGCGTCACGAACGCGTCGGTCCAGCTCGGCTGCGTCGACTTGATCGCGCCGGCGGTCACCGGGTAGTCGCTCGCGTCGGTCATGCCGGTCAGGTAGACGTCGCCCGAGGCGTTCACGCAGACTGCGTTCGCGCGGTCGTTCGTCGTGTTGAAGTAGACCGGGCTCGACCCGCCGAGGTAGGTGCACCACTGCAGCGCGCTCCCGTCCGGGGTGAGCTGCGCCGCGAACGCGTCGTAGTCGGACAGCGAGGAGTCGAAGGCGCCCGGCGTCACCGGGAGGTCGGCCGAGTTCGTCCAGCCGACGATCGTCGCCGAGCCGGCGGCGTCGACGCCGACGTCGCGCACGTAGTCCTGCTTCGCGCCGCCGAAGCGCGCCGCGTAGACGAGCA
>JBICIB010001036.1:0-4066 GCA_043101415.1 Planctomycetota bacterium JB042
CGCTGGCCGCCGTCGGACCGACGGAGGAGCTCGCGCGAGCTCTCGGCGCCAGGGTGACGTTGATCCACGTCGTCCCCGACACGCTGCTCGTCCCGATCGCCGACCTCGACATGCCCCCGCGGACTCCCCAGGTCTGGATGCACCAGTGGGAGAACGCGCGGAAACGGCTGGAGGAGGTCCGCGGGCGGCTGGCGGACGACGTCGAGGTCACGACCGAGGTGATCGACGGCGAGAGCGTGGCCGGAGCGATCGTGAAGTGGGCGAAGGCCCACGACGCCGACGCGATCTGCATCGCCTCGCATGGGCGCCGCGGGCTGTCGCGCATCGCGTTCGGGAGCGTGGCGGAGGAGGTCCTCCGGGTCTCGTCGCTCCCGGTCTTCGTCCACCCGAGCCGCTGAACCCGAGGGGCCGGCGACCGCCGGCGCGCCGGCCCCCTCGCCGCGGGCGGAATTCGATCAGCGGGCGCCGTCCTGACCGATCACCAGCACCGGGCACGGAGACTCCTTCACCAGGCGTTCGACCGTCGAGCCGTACACGCGGTGCTCCGGTTTCTCCGCCCCGTGCGCCCCGACGACCAGCAGGTCTCCGCCGACCTCCTCGACGTGGCGGACGAGGTCGCCGTACGGAGTCCCCTTGCGCGTCGTCGCGCCGACCTCGGCGTCCCCGAAGACGTCCCGCACCTGCTTCCGGAGCCCCGACGTCGCCTCCTGCTCCAGGGAGGCCTGCATCTCGCCGAGCGGCCGGTCCGACACGAAGAACCCCATCAGCTTTCGCAGGTCGAAGACGACGTGGACGACCTCGACCCGAGCGCCGAAGCGATCGGCCAGTCCCTTGGCCGTCCGGAGGACCTCGGCGCCGGAGGGCGAGAGGTCGGTCGCGGCCACGATCGTGCGGATGTCGTTCATCGAGGACTCCTCGGAGGTTGGGACGAGGCGATCACCAGCTGCTCGGCGAGACGGAACGGGAGGTCGGGCAGCGCGTCGTCGTCCCGGAACACGAGCAACTCGCGGGCCGGGATCTCCGACGGAGGCTCGTGCCGGGCGCGCGCCGCGTCACGGACCGCCGGACCGGCGTCCGACGCCTCGGTCGGGTCGGCCGCGCGCGCCCGCAGGCGCTCTCCCGCGACCTCCTCCCTCGTGTCGAGTCGGATCACCACCAGCGGCGCGTGGCGGCGCCGCGCGAGGTCGACGAACGGCGCGCGGCGCGCCGCGCTCGGGAAGGCCGCGTCGACGACGACCGATCGACCTCGCGCGAGCCGCTCCTCGGCCCGCTCCAGAAGGTGATCGTAGACGCGGTCGTTCCACGCGGGGGTGTAGATGCCGCTTCGATCCGCCGCACGGCGGGACTCGGTCGGCGCGACCCCCGCGAGCCGCTTCCGCTCGACGTCGCTCCGGAGGACGAACGCCTCGAACGCCGACCCGATCTCCCGGGCGACGGTGCTCTTCCCCGATCCCGGGAGTCCGCACGTCAACGCCAGGAACGGCGGGAGCGTGAGCCGGACCGCGAGGACGGCGGCCGCCCGCGCGCGCCGCTCCGCGGACCGGCGGACGTCCTCGTCCGCCGACTCGTCCCTCGCCAGGAGACCGGCGACCTTCGCGCGGACGATCGCGTAGTGGACCTGGTAGAGCGGCAGGAGGCTCCGGAGCTCGGCGTCCTCCGCTCGCTCCGCGTACCGGCGGGCCAGGGCATCTGCGAAGCCGGCGAAGCCGCGGGACGCCAGGTCCATGGCGAGGAACGCGACCTCCGCCGCGACGTCGATGCAGCGGAACGCGGGCTCGAACTCGATGCAGTCGTACGCGACCACCGACTCGTCGAGCAGACAGACGTTTCCGGCGTGCAGGTCACCGTGCCCCTCCCGGATCCGCCCCTCGGCGACGCGTCGCTGCATGAGCGGCCGGAGTTCGCGCAACGTCCGCTCGATCCAGGCCCGGAGATGGCGAGCGATCGGCGCCGGAACGCCTCCCGCGTCGATCCACTCGTCGAGGTTCCCGGCGACGGTGGCGGCGACGGCGTCGGGACGGCCGTGGGCGTCGACCTCCGGCCCGGTCGCCGCCCCCGCGTGGAACCGGACGAGGCTCTCCACGACCCGATCGATCACCTCGTGATCGACGTCGCCCCGCTCGAGGCGGCGGTCGAGCATCCGATCGCCCGGCAGGCGGTCCATCTCGACCGCCACCTCGACCACCTCCCCGTCCCCGCCTCCGACCCGGACCTCGCCGCCCGCGCCGGCTCGGATCTCCACCACGCCCCGATAGACGTCCCCGGCCCATCTCCGGTTCAGCCGGACCTCCTGGTCGCAGAGCTCCCGCCGCCGGTCGAGCGTCGACGCGTCGAGGAACGGCAGGCGGAGCGGCTTCTTCACCTTGTAGACCCGGTCCCCGGCGAGGTAGACGTGGGAGATGTGGGTCTCGATCACCTCGACCGAGTCGACGACGCCGGGATAGGCCGACGGCGACCGGAGCGCGCGGCGGACGTCCTCTGCGGAGGGATGGGCGGTCGAGGTCATCGCGTCGGATCGGGCCGGATCGGGCTCCGGAACTCTCTCGGTCTCGTCGTAGCACACCTCGCGCCGTTCCTCCGCCGGAACTGGACCGACGATTGCTCCGGGTCCCGCCGAACCGCCGGGAGACGCCCCGCGGACCCCGCTGTCCTCGGTTTCGCGGGGACGAACCACCAGAGAGATGGGATATTTTTCCCGACTCTGAGGGAGAGACTCATGACCGGAGCCGTGCCGATCCGCGGTCGAGCCATCCTCGTCGTCGACGACGAGCTCGCCATTCGCAGGGCCCTGAAGTCGCGATTCGAGGAGGAGGGTGCCGCGGCGGAGAGCGCCGAGGACATCCGGTCCGCCAAGGAGAAGCTGGCGAAGCAGGACTTCGACCTGATCGTCCTCGACCACCGGCTCCCGGACGGGACGGGGCTCGCCCTCCTGGAGAAGATGGCCCAGGACGGCCTCCCGGCCGAGATCATCATGATGACCGCCTACTCCTCCACGGAGGACGCGATCCGCGCCATGAAGGCGGGAGCGGCGGACTACGTGATGAAGCCGTTCGACCTCGACGAGATGGTCGTCGTGGCCGAGCGAGCCCTCGAGCGGCGCTCGCTCAAGGGAGAGGTCTCGCGGCTCCGCGACAAGGACCGCGCCGAGGGGAGCGTCGAGAACCTGATCGGCGAGAGCCGCTCGATGGTCGAGCTCCGGGAGATGATCGAGCGGATCGCGGGGAGCGGGGCGCGGACGATCCTGATCCGGGGGGAGAGCGGGACCGGCAAGGATCTCGTCGCGCGCGCGATCCACTACGCGTCGCCGGAGGCGGCGAGGCCGTTCCTGAACATCACCTGCACCGCCCTCCCGGAGCCTCTGCTCGAGAGCGAGCTGTTCGGCCACGAGAAGGGCGCGTTCACCGACGCGAAGCAGGCGAAGATGGGACTGTTCGAGCAGGCGGACGGGGGGACGATCTTCCTCGACGAGGTCGGCGACATGCCGGCCAGCCTGCAGGCGAAGCTCCTCCGCTTCCTCGAATCGAAGCAGTTCCGCCGCGTCGGCGGTCTGCGGGACATCTCCGTCGACGTGCGCATCGTCGCCGCCACGAACCGCGACCTCGAAGCCGCGATCAAGGAAGGGACGTTCCGGAGCGATCTCTACTACCGATTGAACGTCATCCCGCTCGACGTGCCGCCGCTGCGCAGCCGGAAGGGGGACGTGACGCTCCTGGCGCGGCACTTCTCCGAGCGGTACGCCGAGGAGTTCCGCCGCCCCCCGCTCGACCTGAGCCCGGCCGCCCTCGCCTCCCTCGAGGCGCACGACTGGCCCGGCAACGTGCGCGAGCTGAAGAACTGCATCGAGCGGGCGGTCCTCCTCGGGACGCAGCCGATGCCGACGGCGGGGACCGCTCCCGGGACCGACGCCGCGCCGACGGCGGAGAAGGGCGACGCGGCCGCGAGGCCGGAGCGGGTCCTCGTCCTGCCGAAGGGCGGGATCGATCTCGACTCGCTGACCCGGGACCTGCTCGATCAGTCGCTCGAGCGGACCGGCGGCAACAAGAGCCGCGCTGCGCTCCTCCTCGGG
>JBICIB010001037.1:0-5579 GCA_043101415.1 Planctomycetota bacterium JB042
GGTCGCGCGGCGGCCGGGCGACGCCGCCGGTCCTGACGGCGACGCTCGCGCCGCGGCCGCCGGCCGGCGTGTCGGCGGTCGCGCTCCGTTGCGTGATCGCCGAGGGTCCGATGGAGACCGCGGCCGAGCGCCTGTCGTGCTTCGCGCGCCTGCTCGAAGGGGAGCGGCCGGACTGGGCGGCGCGCCCGGTCGAGCCGATCCCGCACCCGAACCCGAACCCCGACGGGCGGCGGCCGCTGCGCCCCTTCGCCCGGTGGGGATCCGAAGCCCTCGAGAGGGGGCCGTTCCGCGATCCGTGATCCTCGAGAAGGAGGTCCGTGACATGTCGAGAGCCTTCCGCCGTCCCATCCTCGCCGCCTTCGGAGCCGCCTCCCTCCTCGCGGTCGGATCCGCCGGAGCCGGAGTGGTCTACCACGTCGACGTCGACGCGCCGTCCGGCGGGGGCGCCGGCACGAGCTGGGCGAACGCCTTCAAGAGCCTGCAGCTGGCGTTCGACACCGCGATGCCGGGGGACGAGATCTGGGTCAAGCAAGGGGTGTACGTCACCCCGGGGACGGCGTACCTGATGCGGGAGGGGACGGCGGTCTACGGCGGCTTCGCCGGCGTCGAGACGGCGCGCTCCCAGGCCGACCCGTCGTCGAACCCGACGATCCTCGACGCGCAGAAAGTGTCGCGGGTGCTCGCGATGAGCGGCGCGGGGCCGACCGTGATGGACGGCTTCACGCTCCGGAACGGCCTCACGGGCGACGAGGGCGGGGGGGCGCTGTACGACTACCACCTCGAGGTCGACTTCTCGCGGTGCGACTTCGTCGGCAACAAGGCGGTCGGCGGCGACGGCGGCGCGGTCAAGTTCTACGGCGGGGACGTCTCGTTCACTGACTGCCGTTTCATCGACAACGTCGCGGGGAACGCCGAGGGGGGCGCGGTCGAGCACTACGGCGGCGACGTCTGGTTCGAGCGGTGCGTCTTCGACGGCAACAAGTCGATCGTCGCCGGCGTCTACCGGTCGTACGGCGGGTCGTGCACCTTCCTGAACTCGCTCTTCGTCCGGAACCGGGCGTTCGGCACGGCGAGCATCGCGGACACCTATCAGTCGACGATGCGGTTCATCCACTGCACCGCGACGATGAACACGGCCGACGGGGACTACGCGGTCGACACCGCGCAGTCGAACGTCGAGGTCCACAACTCGATCTTCCACGGCAACACGTACAACGCCGCGTACTTCGGGACGGGGAAGCCGTTCCCCGGCGCGGTGACGGTCACCCATTCGGTGGTCGAGACCGGCTTCCCGGGCCAGGGGAACGTCGACGCCGACCCGAACTTCATCCAGCCGTCGGCCGACGACTTCCGCCCGCTCTTCCCGTCGCCGGTCCTCGACGCGGGCGACAGCTCGCAGGTCCCGGCCGGGGTCACGATCGACCTCGCCGGCGCGCCGCGGTTCGTCGACCTCGCCGCGGTGGGGGACACCGGGTTCGGTCCGCCCCCGCACCCGGACATGGGCGCGTACGAGGCGCAGTGCGAGAACCCGCCGGTCGCGTACGGCGACGGGTGCGTCGGCGCCGGCAGCCTCGTCCCGCAGATCGTCGTCAACTCGTGCCCGGCGATCGGCGCCCCGCTCGCGCTCGTCTTCACCAACGCGGTCGGCGGCTCGACGGCGATCGTCTTCGCGGGGGCCGGGATGGGGAACGTCCCGATCGGGCAGTACTGCACCTTCCTCGTCCATCCGATCCTGCCGCCGCTCTTCTCGCTCCCGCTCGGCGGATCCGGTCCGGGGAACGGGCACGCCGTCCTCTCCGGGGTCGTTCCGCCCACGACGCCGGTCGGCGCGGTGGTGACGTGGCAGTTCTTCGTCATGGATCCGAACGCCGGCGACGGCTTCGCCGCTTCCCCCGGGCTCCGGTTGACGTTCAACTGATCGTCGGCCGGGGCCCCTCGTCCCGCCGCGCCGGCCCGCTCTCCCCGACGGGGCCGGCGCGGACGAGGGCGTGGACGTGCAGCCAGAGCGCGTAGAAGGCGTACGAGTCGAACGTCAGGTAGACGAGCGGGATCAGGAGCGAGACGAAGGGGCGGCGCCGATCGAACAGCAGTACGGCCAGGGCGAGGGTCGCGAGGAGACCGAACTCGCAGACCAGGCGGACCGGGAGCGACAGGACGCTCGTCGCCCGCCGCTGGGCCAGCACCTCGAGTTCGTCCCGGTACGAGGAGTCGTACGCCGCGCTCGCCTCGGCGTGCCCCGCGCGGAGCGGGACCCAGAGGTTGCCGAGGCCGTATCCGAACAGGAGGCCGGCCGGGTCGTCCCGCCACGCGGCGGCCGCCGCCCGGACGCGGAACCAGCGCGCCGCGAGCGACTCGTCGGCGTAGACGCCGCCGGCCACGATCCGCTTCAGGCGGGGGACCTTCTCGACCGCGACCGCCCCCGCGAGGAGGAGCGCGAGCGCGGCCGGGACGACGACCCGGAGCGGCGGGCGGCGGCGGACCACGAGGACGGCCGCGGCGAGCGAGAGGACCAGCAGCCCCTCGACCACGAACCGGAGGCTGAACCGCGTCGCCAGGCCGAACACGACGAAGCCGACCAGCGCGACGAGGAGGGGGCGCGCCTCGCGTCGGCCCCGGAACCGGAGGCAGAGCGGCAGCATCACGCCGAAGACGTGCATCGCCGCGAACGCCGGTTCGGTGAACCCGAACTGGACGCGCCCGCGGCGGACGACGTCGCGCATCGCGATCGACCGGTGGAACTCGAGGAAGCCGTCCCAGCCGGTCCGGATCGCGATCCACTGCACGACGCCGAACAGCAGGGCGACGAGGTACGCCCCGCCGAGGAGCCGGACCGTCGGCCCGAGGTCGTCGGCGTCGCGGCAGCGGAGGTCGATCGCGACGAGGCACGTGAGGCCGAGGAAGAGGGACCGCGCCGCGTCGAGCAGGTTCGCCACGACCGGCGGGTGGGAGAGGTAGCGGACGCCGGAGAGCGCGAGCAGCGCGAGGACGACCGCGAAGACCGGCCGCAGCCGGGCGATCGACGCCGGCACGCGGCGGGCGTTCCGGAGCACGTACAGGAAGAGGAGGAGGGGGGCGATCGCCGCCCAGCCCTTGCTCGGCGCGAACCAGAGGTTCTCGAACGGGACGGTCAGGACGCCGAGGGTGAAGAGCGGACGACCGGGGCCGGTCTCCGCGCGCATCGGCCCGTCCTGCATGGGCGGGATGGTAGCAGACGGGCGCGCCGGTCGATCGCGTCCCGTCGGGCGGCCGCGGAAGCGAACGTCCGATGACGCGGGTCCTGTTCGTGGCGCCGCTGCCGCCGCCGATCACCGGCCAGTCGCGCGCGTGCCGCGCGCTCCTCGACGACCTCGAGGCGGACCCGGACGTCGAGGTCGTCGTGATCGACCTGATGAAGGGGGAGCATCGTCCGGGGTTCACGCTCGCGCAGGCGCGGCGCGTTCCCGGCCTCGTCCGCGAGGTGGCGCGGGGGGCGCGCGCGGCCGACGCGGTCTATCTGAACCTCGCGCAGTCGCTCGCCGGGAACGCGAAGGATCTCCTCCTCCTCGCCGCGCTCGGGGAGGCCCGCGCGCGGACCGTCGTCCACCTCCACGGCGGCGGGATCGCCGAGACGGTCTACGGCCGCTCGTCCCTCGTCCGGGCCGCGAACCGGCGGCTCCTCCGCGACGTGCGGCGCGCGATCGTGCTCGGGGAGTCGTTGCGCCCGGTCTTCGCCGGCGTCGTGCCGGACGACCGGATCGCCGTGGTCGAGAACTTCGCGGACGACGAGCTGTTCGTCGACGAGGCGGCGATCCGGGAGCGGTTCGCCGCCGCCGGCCCGCTCCGCGTCCTCTTCCTCGGGACCCTGTTCGAGTCGAAGGGGTGGAAGGTCCTGGTCGAGGCGGTCGCCCGCGTCGACGGCGTCGAACTCGACGTCGCCGGCGCGTCGGTGACGGCGGACGACGCCCCGGCCGACCGCGCGTTCCTCGACCGCCCGCGCGTCGCGTTCCACGGCGTCGTCGACGGCGAGGCGCGGCGCGCCCTCCTCGCCGGCGCGCACCTCCTCGCCCTCCCGACCTGGTACCCGTACGAGGGGCAGCCGCTCTCGATCCTCGAGGCGTTCGCGTCGGGCTGCGCCGTCCTGACGACCGACCACAGCGGCATCCGCGACGTCTTCTCCGACCCGGACCACGGCGCCTTCGTCGAGCCCCGCTCGGTCGACGCGCTCGCCGCCGCCCTCACCCGCGCCCGCGACGACCGCGCCGCCTGGACCGACCGCGCCCTCGCCGCCCGCCGCCACGCCGAGCGGTTCCGCCGGGCGCGGCACCTGGCGGCGCTGCGGGGGGTGCTGCTCGGGGGGTGAGGATCGCCTCGGTCGGGTGCCCGACGGATCGTGACGCCGGCGTGGCGCCCGCGAGCATCGGTGGTGGAAGGGGAGCGGGTCCTACGCTCCCGCCTCCTCCACGATCTCGCCGAACCTCCCGCAGAGCGCGTCCTTCGACAGCGCGGTCCGGATCGCCTCCCGCGCGCGCTCGCCGCGGACCTCGAGTTCCGCCCGGTCGCCGTCGGCGAGCGACGTGACGAGGGCGAGGGCGCCGTCGACGTCGCCGTGGTCGACGCGCCAGCCGACGTCGTGGCGGTCGATCAGCTCGGCGACGGGGCAGCCGGCGGGGCCGACGAGGAGGAGGGGGCGGCCGACGGTCATCGCGCCGTACGCCTTGCACGGGTGGACGATCCCGACCATCGCCTCGCCGAACGAGACGAGGTGGACGTCGGCGGCCGAGAGCGACTCGCCGAGCGTCTCGAGCGGCTGGTACGGGAGCGAGAGGACGTTCGGCGCGCCGGCCGCGACCTCGGCGTCGACCTCCGCCTTCGCGACGCCGCCGCCGACGAAGACGAACCGGACGTCGTCCCGGTCGCGGAGCCGGCGCGCGGCTTCGAGGATCGTGTCGAGCGGGTGGGCCGGGGAGTGGTTGCCGCTGTACATCACCACGAACTTCCCCTCGAGCCCGTGCGCCCGCCGGAACGCCGTCCCGTCCGCCGCCGCGAGGGCGTCCTCGTGCGGCCACGGCGGGACGACCTCGAGCCGGTCGCCGAGCGGGCGCTTCGCCTCGAGGCGTTCGCCCATGAACCGGTCCATCGCCACGACCTTCCGCGCGCGGCCGAGGATCGCCCGGTTCAGCCGGTCGAACAGGCGGGCGGGGAGCGAGCCCGCGCCGACCTTGCCGAGCGCGATCGCCTGGTCCGGGTTGACGTCCATGCACCAGTAGGTGACCGGCGCCCGCCGGAGCGCGCCGACGACCAGGGCGGCGAGCGACCCCATCGGCGGGGAGGTCGAGACGAGGATCGCGCCGAGGTCGCGCGTGAACAGGCCGCGGACCGTCGCCTGCGTCAGGAACGCGAGCGCGCCGAGGACGCGGATCGGGATCGAGCGCTTCCCGAACGACGAGAGCGGGAGGCGGCGGATCGTCACGCCGTCGCGCGACTCCTTCGCCGGGTACCGGACCGACGGGTCGTCGTAGCCCCGGGCCGACGTCGTGACGCGGACGTCGAAGCCGCGCCGGGCGAGCTCCTTCGCCGCGTCGTGCATGTGCTGGCCGAGG
>JBICIB010001038.1:0-10866 GCA_043101415.1 Planctomycetota bacterium JB042
GCTGCGACTGGCACGACCTGACCGCGATCGAACTCGCGATCTCGTACGACGGCGTGCCGGACCTCGACGACTTCGCGGCGACGCCCGACGCGGTCTCGCTCTCCGCCGGCGGCACGGTCGACTTCGCGCTGAACGCCGGCGCCTCGTTCGCGCACACGCCGTACCTCGTGCTCGGCTCGGTCTCCGGGACCTCGCCGGGGATCCCGACCGCGGGCGGCGTGCTCCCCCTCCAGCCGGACGCGTGGTTCCACTTCACGGCGCTCCATCCGAACGGCGCGCTCCTGCCGCAGAGCGCGGGGAGCCTCGACGCCCTCGGCCTCGGCGCGGCGGCGTTCGTGGTCCCGCCGGGGAGCAGCGCGGCGTTCGTCGGAGTCCAGTTCTCGTACGCGTACCTCCTGCACGACGGCGCGGGTTCGATCCTGCACGCGAGCGACGCCGTCGCCGTGACGCTCGCGCCCTGAGCGTCGCTTCTTCGGTCGAGGTGCTCGCGGTGTCGGGGGACTTCGGACCCCCCGCACCGTGAGCGACCGACGACGGAGAAACTTCAGTCGTTCTCGACGATTTCTCGTCTCCGCGCGCGCCGCGCGCACCCCACTCGTCCACTGCCGGTCCTGATCCACGCGAGGCGGGGCACCCCCGCCCGCGCCGGTCGGACCGACCATGAGCGAGCGGCGCGCGGCCCCCCCCCCGCGCAACGCTCCTCGGGAAGAAGAGCCCGACCCCGTCCCTTCGCGTCGCGCCCGTGCCGTCTCGGTCGCGCGCTTCCGGTCGTGCAGCGTTCGGCCTCGGTCCGCCGCCCCGTGCGGTCGGGGCGCGGACGTGTCGGGCGGCAGCCCCCGCCCGTTCCGCGTACGCACGACCGAGAGGAGGGTCGATGTCCCCCGAGTTCAGGAAGAGCCTGGCCGCGCTCGTCGCGGGCCTCAGTCTCGCCGCCCCCGCCGCGGCCCAGCGGATGCACGTCGCCGGTCTGATCGGCGAGCCGCCCGACGTGTCGAACTGGCCGCACCCCGCCGCGCCGGACGGGAACCCGTTCCCGCGGAGCACGGCGACCCCGATCGAGTTGAACTACCGCGACGTCAAGGCGGAGCTCGGCAAGGCGCTGTTCTGGGACGAGCAGGTGTCGATCGACAACACGATGGCGTGCGGAACCTGCCATCTCCCCGAGGCCGGCGGCACCGACGACCGGCTCGGCGCGTTCCACGCGAACGGCAACCAGGGGACGTTCGGCGTCCTCCATCAGTCGGTCGTCGGCGGGAACGTCGACTACGGGTTCACGGCGCCGCCGTCGTCGAACTTCGATCGCGGCATCACGCCGGTCCACTCGCCGACGATGATCGCCGCGTACGTCTTCGAGCGTCAGTTCTGGGACATGCGGGCGGGGCCGGACTTCCAGGACGAGGCCGGCTTCACCATCCCGAACTTCGGGGACTGGGCGTCGCTCGAGGACCAGGCCGTCGGGCCGGTCGTCAACGAGATCGAGATGGGGCACCAGAACCAGCTCTGGGCCCAGAACCTGATCCAGAAGAAGCTGAACGTGTCGTTCCCGCTCGCGCTCGTCGATCCGACCACGGTCCCCGCGGACATCGTCTGGATCCTCAACACCGGCGATCCGTACGAGAAGATCTTCGACAAGGTGTTCTTCAACGACCCGCAGTTCGGCGGGCACCAGGGGGTCACGCGCCCGCGGTTCGCGATGGCCGTGGCGCACTACATGCGCACGCTGATCCCGGACGAGGCGCCGATCGACAAGGGGACGATGAGCTCGTCGGCCGTCAAGGGGTTCGACATCGTCCGGTCGAGCGGGTGCTTCAAGTGCCACTCGACCTCCGGCAATCCGACGCTCCTCACGCCGACCGGGATCCTCGCCGATCCGTTCGACAACCCGTTCTCGGACGGGCGGTTCCACGACATCTCGTTCGGCCTCGTGAAGACCCCGACGCTGCGGAACGTCGCGCTGCGCGTGAAGTTCTTCAGCACCGGGAACGGGAACTTCGGCGCGAACAGCCTCGACGACATCATCACGTTCTACGACAACCAGCCGGGCAGCCTCGGGCTCGACGGATCGGGTCTCGGCGGCACGCTCACGCCGAGCGAGCGGACCCACGTGACGAACTTCTTCCACTCGCTGACCGACAAGCGGGTCGCCCTGGCGCTGCCGCCCTTCGACCGACCCGAACTCGCCAGCGAGCGGCCGGACTTCAACCCGTTCGAGGGGAACGAGTACGGCGTCGGCACGCCGGGCGCCAGCGGCCTCGTCCCCGAGATCCTCGCCAACGCGCCGCCGCTGATCGACGGCGGGTCGTTCCCGAACCCCTGGTTCAAGGTCGGCGTCGGCAACGCGCCGCCGCTGGCGTCGGCGTTCCTGATGATCAGCGCCACGGACGCCGCCGGACCGACGTTCTGGGTCGGGCCGTCGATCACGTTCAGCCCGATGGTGACGATCAACCCGCAGGGGATCGGCACGGTCCACTCGCCGATCCCGCTCGTCGCCTCGACGGCCACGGCGAAGTTCTTCACGCAGTGGATGGTCGCCGACGGCGGGACGTTCGGGTTCTCCGACGCCGCCGTCTTCAAGCCGTTCATGTTCTGACAGGGCGCTCTCTCACGAGAGCGCTCTCCCCCGGGTGCGGCCGGAGGAGTCCCCACGCCTTCCCGCCGGCGTGGGGCGCCTTTCGGCCGCGCCCCCTTTTTCCCTCCGTCCCCCGGATGCGGGGGAACAGACGGCGCCGACCTCGGTACGGGGAGCATGCGTCGGCGCTGCCCCCACGGACACGGACCGCTCGAACGGGAGACGATCGCGCCGTCCCGGTTCGGCTGGCGGTGCGCGGAGTGCGGGGGGCACGGGGTCGACCGCCGGGTCCTCGAGGGGATCTCCGACCCCGCGGTGGTCGAAGGGCTCGCTCGCGAGGCGTCCCGGAGCGACGAAGCCGGGTCTCCGTGCCCCTCGTGCCGGCTGGGGATGGCGCCGGTCGACGTCGTGATCCACGGCCTCGTCGTCACGCTCGACGTCTGTCACGGTTGCCGGCACGTCTGGCTCGACGCGGGGGAGTTCGAGCAGCTCCCGCGGCGGAGCGGAGGCGATCCGGAGTTCGCGGCCGACCTCCGGGGGATGGCGCGCACGACGACCGAGGAGGCGCTGCGGCGCGAGCGGGAGCGGGAGACGCCGGTGAGCGCGCTCCCGGACTCTCCCTGGTCGTTCCTCGCGTTCCTCCACGAGCTCCCGATCGTGCGGAACCCGCGCCGGACCCGCGGCCGCGTCTCGGTGACGCTCGTCCTGCTCGCCGCCCTGCTGTTCGTCGCGACGCTCGACCGCATCGACCCCGGTCTCGGGGAAGCCCTCGCGTTCGTGCCGGACCACCCCACCCTGGTCGGGCTCCTCGGTTCGTTCTTCGTGCACGCCGGGCTCGGCCACCTGATCGCCAACGCGATCTTCCTCCTCCTCTTCGGCCGGGCCACCGAGCAGGAGTTCGGCTCAGGACGGTTCGTCGTGTCGATCCTCGTCGCGCACCTCGCCGCCTGCGCGGCGCACGCGGCGATCGATCCGCGCGGGGATGTGCCGCTCGTCGGCGCGAGCGGCGGGATCTCCGGCGTGGTCGCGTGCTTCGCGCTCTCCTTCCCCCGGGCCCGCATCGGGCTCCCGTTCCTCGTCCACCGCTGGCTCCGGCTCCCCGCGCTCGCCTGGCTCACCCTCTGGTGCGCCGACCAGGCCCTCGGCGCGGTGCTCCAGGTCCACGGGATCGGCACCACCAGCGCCGTCGCCCACCTCGGCGGGGTCGCCGGCGGGGTCGCGGTCTGGGGGCTCGCGAGGCTCGTCGACCGGCGCCGAGGTCGCCGATCCGAGGCCTGACGCGCGCCCCGGCGTGATTCGGCGGGCGAGGCTTCAGGGTGCCGGTCCGCCGACGGCGCGGGCGAGGTCGGCGGACGCGGTCGCGGCCTCCCTCCTCGTCCGGAGCTCGGTGCGGCGCGCGTCGAGGAGGTCGCGTTCGGCGCGGGTCACCTCGGTGATCGAGCCGACGCCGGCCTCGTAGGCGGAGCGCGCGAGGGCGAGCCGCCGCTCCGCCTGAGGGACCAGCGCGTCCCGGCAGAACGCGGCCGCCTCGCGCGCCGTCGCCAGCGCGCCGGCGGCGTCGCGGACCTCGCGTTCGACCCGGAGCTCGGCCGCGCCGAGGAGGAGCTCGAGGCGTTCCCGCCGGTACCGCGCCTCCGCGGCGGCGGCGTCTCCCCGGTCGAACACCGGCAGCGGCACGGAGACGGTGGGGCCGCTGCGCGACGGGTTGCGCGCCGGAGTCCCCTTCGGCCGATCGGCCCGCTCGGTCGCGACGCCGACGGTCGCGCGGCTCAGCCACGCGCTCGCGTCGAGCTTCTCCCGCGCCCGCGCGGCACCGATCTCCTCTCGCAGCGCGCGGAGCTCGAGGCGTGTCTCGAGCGCCCGCGCCACCCACGACGCCAGCGAGTCGTCGTCCGTGGCGACCGCGGCCGCGGCGGGGAGGTCGCTCGAGAGCGGCGTCCGATCCTCGAACGGCGCGGCCATCCGCTCGGCGAGCGCCCGACGGGCGCGCTCCGCGTCGCGCCGCGCCTCGAGGACCCGCAACGCGGCGGCGAGCCGCGCCGACTCCGCGACCGACTCCTCCCACTCGGTCGCGCGGCCGGCGCTCCTCCGGGCGGCGACCTGGTCGCGGGTCCGGGCGCGCAGCGCCTCCTCCTCTCGCCGGAGCCGGAGCTCCTCGGCGGCGGCGAGCGTGTCGAAGTAGGCGACGCGCGTGTCGCGGGCGGTCGCCGCGGCGAGGTCCGCCACCCGGAGCACGGTCGCGCGGAGGTCGGCCGCCGCGACCTCCTCCCGGAGCGGGATGCGCCAGAGGTCGAGGAGCGACGCCGCGAGCCCCGCCTCGACCCCGGCCGAGCCGCCGCCCGACGGGAGGAAGAACGCCAGGTTGAGCACCGGGTTCGACGGGAGGCCCGAGCGGACCCACGCCGCCTTCGCGACGCCGATCTCGTGGAACGCGGCCGCGATCCCCGGGTGGGCGACCAACGCCCGTCGCGTCGCCTCCTCGACGGTGAGCGATCCGTCCGCCGGCGCGACGTCGAGGTCGAGGCCGGTCGCCGCCTCGATCGCGTCCCGGGCCGACCGCTCCTCCGGCGTGACGTCGACCGTCCCGCAGCCGGCGAGCGACACCAGCACGAACACGGTCGAGGGGAGGCTTCGTCGAGTCGGTGTCATGCCGGGACCTCCGTCGACGGCGCGGCGACGGGTCGGCCCAGCGCCAGGTAGAGCGCGGGGACCACGATCATGTTCAGGAAGGTCGAGCTGAGCAGCCCGAACAGGATGACGATCGCCATCGGCGTCAGCACCTCCGTCCCGGGGTCCTCGCCGCGCAGCGCGAGCGGCACGAGCGCGAGCCCCGCGGAGAGGGCGGTCATCGCGATCGGCGCCAGACGTTCCAGCGCCCCGCGCCGGACCGCCTCGAAGAAGTCGGTCACGCCCTCCTCCAGCTGGAGGTGCCGGATGTGCGCGACGAGGAGGATCCCGTTCCGCGCGGCGATGCCGAACACGGTGATGAAGCCGATGATCGACGCGACCGACAGCACGCCGCCGGAGAGCCAGACCCCGGCCACGCCGCCGATCATCGCCAGCGGGAGGTTCAGCAGCACGAAGACGGCGTCGCGGGACGACCGGAACGCGAGGTGGAGGAGGAACCCGACCAGCGCGAAGACGAGCGTCCCGACGAGGAGGAGGCGGTCCCGCGTCGAGGCGGCGGATTCGAACTGTCCGCCGTACTCGACGTGGTAGCCGTCCGGGAGGTCGACGCGGTCCTCGATCGCGGCGCGGATGTCGTCCACGACCGAGCCGATGTCCCGCCCGGCGACGTTGCAGGTCACGCCGATCTTCCGCTGCGTGCGCTCGCGGGCGATGAAGTTCGGGCTCCGGTCCTCGCGGATCGACGCGACCGCCTTCAGCGGGACGCGCGCGCCGTTCTCCGCCTCGACGAACGCGTTGCCGATCGCGCGCGCCGACGGCTCGTCGTCGCCGACGCGGACCATCAGGTCGTACGAGCGGCTCCCGCGCAGGACGCGCGTCACGGGGAGGCCGAGCGAGGCGGCGGCGAGGGCGCGCGACGCGTGCTCGACCGTGAGGCCGTGCCGGGCGAGCGCGGCACGATCGAAGTCGACCGTCAGGGCGGGGACGGCGGCCTGCTGCTCGACCTTGAGGTCGACGACGCCTTCGATCCCGGCCATCACGAACCGCGCCCTCTCCGCGAGCCCGCGCAGACGGGAGAGGTCGTCGCCGAAGATCTTCACCGCGATCCCGCTCGGAGTCCCGGACAGCATGTGGTCGATGCGGTGGGAGATCGGCTGGCCGAACGAAGTGACGATCCCGGGGATCCCGGCGACGCCGTCCCGCAGCGCCTCGAGCAGCTCCGCCTTCGACCGCGTCGGCCGCCCGCGCCGCGCCGGCGCCTCCATGTCGAGGCGGACCTCGAGTTCGGAGCTCTCGACGCCGAGCGCGTGCTCGTCCTCCTCCGCGCGACCGGTCCGCCGTCCGATCGCCGCGACCTCCGGGTGGGTCATCAGCTCCTCCTGGACGCGGAGCGCGAGGCGGTCGCTCTCCTCCAGCGACGTGCCGGGGACGGTCGCGAGGTTCACCACGAGCGACCCCTCGTTGAACTCCGGCAGGAAGCTCTTCCCGGCCAGGGCGAGGCCGGCGGTGGCGATCGCGAGCAGCAGCACCGTCGGCGCCGTCACCAGCCACGGGTGACGCAGCGCGAACTCGAGCGGGGCGCGGTAGAGCGCCTTCAGCCAGGCGACGGTCCTCGGCTCGCGTCGGGAGAGGGTCTTCGAGTGCGTCAGCAGGAGCGAGCAGAGGGCCGGGGTGAGCGTCAACGCGACGAGGAGCGAGGCGGCGAGCGACACGGTGAACGCGAGGCCGAGCGGCTGCAGGAGGCGCCCCTCCACGCCGCCGAGGAAGAAGAGCGGCACGAACACGAGGAGGATGATCGCGGTCGCGAAGACGATCGACATCCGGACCTCGACCGACGCGTCGAAGATCACCTCGACCATGGGGCGGCGTGCGTCCGGCGGGCGGGCGGCGTTCTCGCGCAGCCGGCGGATGACGTTCTCGACGTCGATGATCGCGTCGTCGACGAGCGCGCCGATCGCGATCGCCATCCCGCCGAGCGTCATCGTGTTGATCCCGGTCCCGGACGCGGAGAGGGTCAGGACGGCGACGAGCAGGGAGACCGGGATCGCCACGAGCGTGATCAGGCTCGCGCGGATCGAGAGGAGGAACGCCATCACGACCACGATCACGAACAGCGCCCCCTCCTCGAGCGCGGAGATCGTGTTGTCGATCGCGGCGTCGATGAAGTCGGACTGCCGGAAGATCCGCGCGTTCAGGACCATCCCTTCGGGCAGGGAACGTTGGAGGTCGAGGACGACGTCGTCGAGCCGGGCGGTCAGCTCGAGGGTGTTCGCGCCCGGCTGCTTCTGGACGGCGAAGATCACCGCCGGCTCCGTCACCGCCGTCCCGTCGTCGGTCCGCCGGGACGCCGCCGCCGTCCCGCGCCGGAACGCCGGCCGCTCTCCGACCGACCCGAGGTCGCGCACGCGGACCGGCGTCTCGCCGCGGGAGAGGACGACCGTCTCCGTGATGTCCCGGACGTCCCGGAGGCGGCCGCGGCCGAGGATCAGCGCCTCCTGGCCTCCGCGCCGGCTCACGCCGGACGAGACGTTCTGGTTCGACTCCTCGAGCGCGACCAGCACCTGCTCGACGGTGATGCCGTACCCCGCCAGGCGCGACGGGTCGAGGAGGACCTCGAACTGGCGCCGGTCGCCGCCGATCGGGAGGACCTGAGCGACGCCTGGCACCGACAGCAGCCGTCGCCGCACCACGTAGTCCGCGGTCTCTCGCAGCGCCAGCGAGTCGTGGCGATCGGAGGTGAGGGCGACGAACAGGATCTCGCCCATGATCGACGTCATCGGGGCGAGGACCGGCGCCGCGACCTCTTCGGGGAGCTGCGAGGTCACTCCGGAGAGCCGCTCGGTCACGGTCTGCCGGGCCCGGTAGACGTCGACGCCCCACTCGAACTCGGCCCAGACGATCGCGAGCCCGTACGCGGTCGCGGACCGGATCCGCCGGACGCCGGTGGCGCCGTTCAGGGCGGTCTCGACGGGGAAGGTGACGAGGGTCTCCATCTCCTCGGGGGCCATGCCGTGCCCCTCGACGAGGACGGTCACCGTCGGCGCGGTCAGGTCGGGGAAGACGTCGATCGGGAGGCGGCGCGCGGCCTCGGTCCCGACGACGAGCACGACGAGCGAGGCGACGATCACCCCGAGACGGTTCCGGAGCGCGGTCCGGATGAGCGAGTTCAACATGCTCGGTCCGCTCCGATCAGTGGTGGTGGGCATCGGCCGCGCCCTCGGGCGCGAGCGAGTGCAGCCGCACGATCGGGGCGCCGCGGCTCACGACCCGCTCCCCCTCGGCGATCCCCTTGACGATCTCGATCCGGCCGCCGTCCTCGATGCCGGTGGTGACGTAGCGCGTCTCGAAGGTCTCGCCGTCGACGAGGACGTACACGAACGTCTCGCCGGAGTCGTGGACGACCGCGTCCTCCGGGACGGCGAGCGCCCGCCGGGACGTCCGCGTCTCGAGCAGCACGTCGAGCGACTGGCCGACGCGGAGTCGTCGATCTTCGTTCGGCACCTCGAACAGGATCCGCGCCGCGTGGGTCACCGTGTCGACGACCGGGGAGAAGTGGGCGAGACCGGCGCCGGCGTGGCTCCGGAGATCGATCGTCGTCTCCGCGTGCCCGGGGACGCGGAGCAGCGCGGTCGGCGCGGGGGGCACCGACGGGAGGTCGAACTCCGGGACGCGCGCCTCGACCCAGACGATCGCCGAGTCGATGATCTCGAACACGACGTCCGTCGGCTCGAAGAACTGCCCCTCGATGCATTCGGCCTGGACGAGGCGGCCGGCGATCGGAGCATGGAGCGGCAGGAGGAGCGCGGCGGGTTCGCCCTCGGGCGGGTCCGTCGACGCCTCGCCGGCGAGGCGTCCGAGGCGCTCGATCGCCGCTTCGATCCGCGCGAGGAGGCTCACGGTCCCGTCCCGGTCGGTCGCCGTCGTGGTCCGCGCGCGGCGGGCGTCGTCCCTCTCCTGCTCGGTCGCGAGCCCCTTCTCGAACAGCGCCTCCGTCCGGGCCGCGGTCCGCGTCGCGAACTCGAGCTCCGAATCGAGCGTCGCCCGCCGCGCCGCCAGCTCGGCCCGGCGGACGTCGAGCGACGTCTGCTCGAGCAGGAGCGTCTGGCGCAGCGCGGTGAGCTGGGCCCGGTTCGCCGCCAGCGCCGCGGCCTCGGTGACCGGCAGCGGCGGGCGGACGTAGGCGAGGAGGCTCCCCTCCTCGACCCGCTCGCCGAGCTCGGGGAGGCCGGAGGGTGGCGCCGCGATCGAGCCGGGGACCGGCGGGGTCACGTGCGCCGCGTTGCCGTGGCGCGGGACGACGCGCCCGGGGACCCGGATGCGCTCGGTCAGCTCCTCGCGCTCGACCCGGTGCAGGAGGACGCCGATCCGCCACTGCTGCTCGAGGAGGAACGACACCTCGTTCGCTCCCGCCTCCTGCGGCGGCGCGGCGGCCGCCGCCGCGTCCGCGTCGGGGTGGACGGTCACCCGGCCGAGCTCGATCGTCTCGTCGTGGGGCGCGCCGAGCCGGAACGTGAGGTCGACCTCTCCCGGCGACGGGAACGTCAGGGTCGGGACGTACAGGCCGGGCCGGCGCGGCGCGTCGAGGCGTTCGCGCTGTTCGGCGCCGGCCACGGGTCGAGCGACCACCTCGAGCCCGCCGTGCTCGACCGGAGCGCCGGTGGCGAGCTCGGTGAAGTGGGCGAGGAACTCGACCGGCTCGCCGGCGACCGGGATCGGGAACTCGACGAACGCCTGGTAGCGATCGGTGAAGATCGTCGGCGCGAGCGTCGGCGCCTCCTCCTCGACCGCGGCGTCGTCGTGCGGGTGGGGGTGATCGTGGGAATGGGGGCAGCCGATGCCCGAGGCGAGCGGCGCCAGCAGCAGGGCGATGCGAACGGAGCGGAACATGCGATGACCTCACGGACCCGGACGAGCGGCGTGGTCGAGGGGCCGTCCGACGGAATGCGGACGGTCCCTTCGATCACGGAGCGACGAACTCTCGGTGGGGGTCGCCCGGCGGCGACCACGGGGAGAGAAGGCTCGTCAGGCGGTCGGTGGGGCGCGCGGAGACGTCGCGGGGCGGTGCCCGCGGTCCGGTCGAGAGGGGACGGAGGTGGGCGGGATCCGCCGCGTCGCGGTCGGCGGGGCCGGTCGGATCGGCTCGGTCGGGAGGAAGGAGTGGACGGTCGGAGGAGGCGCGGCGTCGGGGCGCTTCGTGCCGCGCTCGCTCGGTGCCGGTCGGGCGACCTGCTCGTCGACGTCCCGGTGCGTGTGCTCGTGGCCGCCGCATCGGTCGTGCGAACGGACGGACGGTCCGGGCGCGGATTCCCCGGCGGCCGCCGCCGGCGGGAGGTCGTGGTGGTGGTGATGGAGCGTGTCGGCGCCGTCGTGGTGCGCATGCGCGAACGCGTGGATCGGCAGGGTCAGAACCTGCAGAGCCAGGCAGAGCGCGATCGATCCGCGTCGGAGACGGCGCATGGGTCGGATGGTACGGGATTCACGGGCCGCGAAGCAACTCCTCCACCGCCTGGGCGAGCCCGTCGCTCTTCATCCCCGCCGCCTTCCCTTGCGCGATCGCCTCCTCCGGCGACGCGCCGCCGTGGATCCCCTGGTAGGCGGCCCAGAGCGCGCCGACCCGGTTCGAGGAGCCGCAGTGGACGAGCACGTCCCCTTCGCGTCCCTCGAGGAGA
>JBICIB010001039.1:0-3313 GCA_043101415.1 Planctomycetota bacterium JB042
GGAGGACCTCGAGGAAGTCCCCCCAGATCCCGTCCATGAACGCCATCGGGAGGAACGCGAGGATCGACGTGAGGACCGCCGCCACGACCGGGAGCGACACCTCGCTCGCCCCCTTCCAGGCCGCCTCCTTCGGGTCGTCGCCGCGCTTCAGGCGCGTGTGCACCGACTCGCCGATCACGACCGCGTCGTCGACGATCAGCCCGAGCACGACGATCAGCGAGAAGAGCGACAGGAGGTTGATCGACGCGCCCATCCACGCCATGAGCGCGAACGACCCGAGGAGGGCCACGGGGAGCCCGACCGCGACCCAGAACGCGGTCCGGATCGAGAGGAAGATCGTGAGGGTCAGCAGGACGAGGATCAGCCCCGCCCGCGCGTTCCGGACCATCAGGTCGAGCCGCTGGTCGATGAACCGGGCCAGGTCCGTCGTCACGTGCAGCTCGATCGCGCCGCCGAGCCGGGACGGGGACCCCGCGACGTACGTCTTCACCTTCTCGGAGATCTCGAGGGCGTCCTGCTCGGGGGTCTTGAAGATGACGAGCTGGAGGGCGCGCTCGCCGCCGAAGCGCCCGCGCATCACCCGGTCCTCGAACGTGTCCTCGAGCTCGGCGACGTCGCGGAGCCGGACGACCGATCCGTCCGCCCGCGTCGCGACCGCGATCTCCTCGAGGGCGAGCGCCCGCCGTGACTCGCCCATCGTGCGGAGCCGGATGTTCCCCGCGTTCGACTTGAGCTGTCCTCCCGGCAGGTCGACGTTCGCCGCGCCGACCGCGCGGCCGACCTCCTCGAACGTGAGCCCGTGCTCCTCGAGCTTCTCCGGGCGGACCTTCGCCCAGATCTCGCGCGTCCGTCGGCCGACGAGGTTCACCTCGGAGATGCCGCCGAGGTCGAGGATGTCGTCGCGGACCGACAGCGCCTCGTCGCGCAGCCGCTCCTCCGGCACGTCGCCGGCGACCACGACCGAGACGACCGGGATGTACGGCCGGATCTCGAGGATCTCCGGGTCGTCCGCCTCCCGCGGGAAGTCCGCCTTCACCAGGTCGATGTCGCTCCGGATCTCGTTCAGGATCCGGTCCTTGTCGGCGTCCGGCTCGAGCTTCACCATCACCACCGACATCCCCTCGAGCACCGTCGAGGCGATCTCCTCGACGCCGTCGATGTCGCGGAGGCGTCGTTCGATCCGGAGGGTGATGGCCCGCTCGACGTCCTCGGGCGTGGCGCCGGGGTAGGCGATGGAGATCGAGACCTGCTCGGTGTCGAGCGACGGGAAGAACTCCCGGACGAGGTCGTTCCAGTAGTACACGCCGACCACCACGGTGAACCACATGATCAGGTTCACGGCGACCGGGTTGTGCACCGACGCGCGGCAGATGTTCACCGCGAGCTCCCCGCCGCGTCGCCGGCCTCGTCCGAGTCGCCCGTGTCGAGGGTCGCGCGGGGGAAGCGGAGCGTCTCGCTCGCGGTGACGTGGATCCGAGACTCGTCCGCGATCTGCTCGAGGTTCGTGACGATCACCTCGTCCCCGGCCGCGAGCCCGCCGTCCACGAGCGCCCAGTCGGCGAGGGAGCGCCTCACCGTCGGGGTGCGCCGGACCGCGACCGCCTCGCCGCTCTCGGACGACATCCGCTCGGCGACGTAGACGAGGTCGCCCACGAACGCGACCCGCGGGACGACGACGACGTTCTCGTGCAGGAGGCCCTCGACCGCGGCGAGGACGAACGCGCCGGGGGGGACGGCCGGGCGGCCGGGGTCGTTCTCGATCTCGAGGTACGCCTCGAACGTCCGGGTCTCGGCGTCGACCTCCGGGGCGACGCGTCGGACCCGCCCGCTCCAGCGGACGTCGCCGTCCTCGCGGAGCCGCACCTGCGCCGCGGCGCCGTACTCGACCTCCCCGAAGCGGGACGCCGGCAGCTCGATCGGGATCTCGACGGTCGACGCGTCGACGAGCGAGAGGAGCACGGTCCCCGGAGCGACGCGACCGCCCGGCTCGGCGAACCGCTCGCGGACCCGGGCGTCGTACGGGGCGCGGACGGTGCACCGCTCGAGGTCGATGCGCGCGCGGGCGAGCGCGGCGGCCGCCCTCGCCTCGGCGGCGCGATCGGCGTCGAGCGTCGCGGTCACCTCCCGCGCCCGCCACTCGAGCTGCAGGACGTTTCGGGTCAGCGAGGACCGGAGGCGGCGTCGCTCGTCCCGCTCCTGCTGGGAGAGCGTGTCGTCCCCCGAGAGCGCCTCCGCGCGCTCCAGTTCGCCCTCCGCGACCGCGAGCTCCTCGCGCGACACCTCGAGCTGTTCGCCGACGGCCACGAGCTCCAGCTCCCGCCGCCGGCGGACGGCCTCCGCCTGGGCGAGGTCGGCCGCGGTGCGCGCGACTTCCTGTTCGTGGTCGCGCGGATCGAGCCGGACGAGTTCGTCCCCCTCCGCCACCGACGTCCCGGCCTCCAGCCCGGGCGCGATCCAGACGACCGTGCCGGTCACCTCGGCCGCGACCTCGGTGGTCCGGAGCGCGCGGGCCCGTCCGTACCCGACGAGCGTCTCCCGGAACGGTCCTCGCGTGACGCGCACGCAGCGGACCGCGGCGCGGGGGATCTCCTGCTCGACCCGCACGGGCGGGCGCTTCAGCGAGGCGAGCGCGAGGAACGCCGCCCGCGCGACGACGAGGAACGCCAGCGAGAGCAGCACCGCCACCGCGATGCGCCACTTCGTCGACTTCTCGATCGCCATCCGGACACCTCTGAGACGTTCGGTCGCATCGTACGCCGCCGCTCGGCCGACGCGAGCGCCGGAACCGGCGATCGGGAGCGGCAGATCGTCACGGCGGCGCCGCGCGCGTCAGGGCGCGGGGGGCGGCTCGTCGCCCGGGGCCTCGCGCGCCGGGTGCCTCAGCAAGAGCGCCGCGTGCCCCTTCCGACGGGTGTCGGTGCGGCCCGTCCGCAGCCCGGCGCGGTGGGCGACCTTCCTCAGTCCCTCGACCTGGCCGACGCCGACCGACAGCATCAGCGCGCCCCCTTCGGTCAGCGCCGCCGCGAGCGTCCGGAGGGTCGTCTCGAGCGCCGCCCGGCCCTCCTTCCAGCTCGGGTGGCCGATCACGAGGTCGTAGCCCCCGGTCTCCCGCGCCCGATGGGGGAGCCACGGCAGCGAAGGGTGCGGCGACGCGAGCCCGACCTCGATCCGGTCCGCCAGCCCCCAGTCCCGGAGCGTGTCGCCGAGGTTCTGGCGGGCGACCGCGAGCGAGAGCGTGTCGCGCCCCGCGAGGTGGACGGCGGCCGGTTCGCGACGGTGGGCGAGGAGCGCGGCGAGGAAGCCGTGGTTCGGG
>JBICIB010001040.1:0-2733 GCA_043101415.1 Planctomycetota bacterium JB042
CGTCGCGCGCCACGATCCCGCCCGCGGCCTCGCCGGCGATCGACCCGCCGCCGTCCGCCTCGAGGTCGCGGGTCGCCTCGATCTTCCCCTCGGGAGAGAGGAGCGGCGAGGCGAAGTCCTTCGCGTCCTCGGCGCGGACGTAGTCGAGGTGGATCACGCGGCTGGAGAAGAGCCGCTCGCCCATCGCCGCCATCTCCGCCTGCGTGTAGACGAAGATGAAGTCCTCGCGCTCGATGTAGTCGAGCCCGTTCGGCTTCAGGAGCGCCTCGAGCGCGATCGGCAGCGGCGCGTCGTAGATCGTCGCGCTCACGCGCTGGTTGATCCGCTTGCTCGGCACGATGTTGCGCCGCGCCTGGATCGCGAGCTTCTGCAAGACGTTCGCGATGTCGTCGTTGAAGGCGATGATGTCGACGGTGTCGTATTCCGAGACGCGAACCTCGGACATCGATGTCGCCGTCGGCGCCGCGGCGGGCGCCTCACCACCCTCCCCCTCTCCCTCCTGGACCTCGACGGCGAGGTTCGGGAGCTTCAGGGTCGTCGTCCTCGGAGGCTGCGGATCCTGTGGATCGGCCGGCTCTTCCTGTCGGCCGAGCGCCGGTCCGACCAAGAGGAACCCGGCGAGCATCGTCGGAACCACCACTCCACCCATGCTCGGAAGCTGTGTCGTTCTCATCGCCCAAGATTCCCCTGGTCAAGGATTTGCGCTGAGGCTACCTTCGCGTCGGCCGAGGTCAACCGTGCATCCGGGGCAGGCCCCCGGGAGGGGACCACCGAATGACGGACGAAGGACTGTCCCTCGACGCTCCCGCTGAAGGGGAAAAGCAAGACGGTCGTTCCCGGGCATTTCATGCCGGAGTGAAGTTCTTTCTCGGGCCGCTCGTCCCTCTCCTCGAGGACGAGTCGATCTCCGAGATCATGATCAACGGGCCGAAGGACATCTTCGTCGAGCGCGGCGGACGCATCGAGCTGGTCGACGCCTCGTTCGAGGACGAGGCGGCGCTCCTCGCCGCGGCGCGGAACATCGCCCAGTTCGTGGGGAAGGCGGTCGATCAGGACGAGCCGATCCTCGACGGACGGCTCCCCGACGGCTCCCGCGTCTGCATCGTCCTCCACCCGATGGCGGCCCGGGGGACCTCGGTGAACATCCGGCGGTTCCTCCGGAAGGCGGTCACCCCGGACTTCCTCCTCGAGAAGGGGGCGATCACCGAGGAGGCGCTCGAGTTCATGCTCCTCTGCGTGAAGGGGGAGCAGAACATCATCGTGAGCGGCGGGACCGGCTCGGGGAAGACGACCCTGCTGAACATCTTGTCGACCGCGTTCGACGACGGGCAGCGGATCGTGGTCATCGAGGACACGCGCGAGCTCCAGGTCCAGAAGCAGCACGTGGTCCAGATGGAGGCGCGGCCGAAGGACGCCTACGGCCGGGGCGAGATCACCGTTCGGGATTTGTTCGTGACCTCGCTCCGCATGAGGCCGGACCGGATCGTGGTCGGCGAGGTCCGACGCGGCGAGGCGCTCGACATGATCCAGGCGATGACGTCGGGGCACCGGGGCTCCCTCGCCACGCTCCACGCCGACTCACCCTCTCAAGCGTGCGGGCGTCTGGAGACGATGTGCATGATGGCGGACCTCGGTCTCCCGATCGTGGCCCTGAGGCGCCAGATCGGACTCGCCGTCGACCTCGTCATCCAGGCGGCACGCCTCCACACCGGCCGGCGCCTGATCACGCACATCAGCGAGGTCGAGTACGACGAGCACCAGAACGTCTACAACATCCACGACATCTATAATTTGGATACAAGTTCCGCCGAACCCGTGCTGAAATGGACGAAACGGCGGCCCTCGTTCGCGGATGAGATCGAGTGGCGAGGGTTGGCCGGCGAGGTGAACCTGACCCGCGCGCTCTTCGAGGCGCCGGCGACGGCCGGAGGATGACCGTGAAGCTGCTCTCGGTTCCGCGTGATCTGAAGGACCTCGACCGCGACGAGTCGGGTCAGTTGACGGTGGAGTGGGTCCTGCTGACAGGAGCCGTGATCCTGCCGTTCGTGCTGACCATCCCCGGCATCATCTCGATGTTCCGAACGTACTTCTACCGCATCGCGGGAGTCATTTCTTGCCCCTTCCCTTGAGCCAGCGGCTACCATTCCGCATTCATTTCGCCCTCGAGGGTGGGGTCGTCAACCGGAGGTCAGGAGAGTGCTGAAGCGCACGCGTAACTTCTTCAAGGAACTGCACGAGGACGAGTCCGGACCGAACACGGTCGAGTGGATCCTGCTCGTCATCGTGGCCCTGCTCGTGTTGGTCGCGATCTTCTACATGGCCCAGTGGGCGATCGACAAGTTCAACGACAAGAAGGGCGCCGTCGAGGGGAACTCCTTCTTCAAGAAGTGAGTCCTCGAACGTCGCGCCTCGATGGCGTGACGTCCAGCCCGAACAAGCAGGGGGCCGGCTCGATCGTCTCGATCGGGGCGGCCCTTTCCATCGCACGGGGAGCGACGTGAACGAACCCGAGCCGATCTCCGAGCCCGGAGGCACGACGGTCGCGGTCGAACCGCCCGCCGATTCGTCTCCCGAGTCGCCCGCCGATCCGTCTCCCGAGTCGTCGGCGGCGACGAAGGCGTCGGCCGCGTCTCCCTTGGCGTGGTGGGTGGTCGGCCTCTGCCTCGCCGCGGTCATCGGCTCCGCGGCGCAGCTCCTCCTCGAGCAGCCGGACCAGGGGTACTTCGCGCTCGC
>JBICIB010001041.1:0-7491 GCA_043101415.1 Planctomycetota bacterium JB042
TCTGCGACGTCTGGCGGGCGGACAACCCGTTCCAGGACCTCCTGCTCCGGGCCCGTCGTCGGGCCGGGAACGGGGCGGCGTGAGAGGGCGTTCCCGGTGCGCATGACGACGCCGACGACCCGCCCGCTCCCGATCACCGGCCACGCCTGCCTGAACGCGCTCGGCGGCACGCGAGAGGAGATCCTCTCCGCGCTGCGCGAAGGGCGGACCGGCCTCCGCCCTCCGGACGAGCCGCTCGCGTTCGAGACCGCGGTCGGGGCGGTCCGCGCCCCGCTGCCGGAGCTCGAGGGGGCGCTCTCCCCGTGGTCGACCCGCCTGGCGCGGATGGCGGCGGCGCTGATCGGCCCTCTCGACGAGCCGCTCCGGCGCGCGCGCGAGCGGTGGCGCGCCGAGCGGATCGGGGTGATCCTCGGGACGAGCACCGCGGGCGCCGAGACGACCGAGCGCGCGTTCAAGGACGCGGTGGCGCACGGGGCCCTCCCGTCGGACTACGACTTCCGGCGGCAGCACACGTTCGGCGCCGTCCTCCACGTCGTCGAGACGCTCGCCGGGGTCCGCGGGCCGGCCTGGATGGTCTCGACCGCCTGCACCTCGTCCGCGAAGCCGTTCGCGAGCGCGCGCCGCCTGATCGACGCCGGCGTGCTCGACGCCGCGGTCGTCGGCGGGTTCGACACGCTCTGCGCGATGACGCTGACCGGCTTCCACGCCCTCGGCGCGCTCGACGCCCGCCCGTGCCGCCCGTTCGCCGCCGACCGGCACGGGATCAGCATCGGGGAGGGGGGCGCGCTCGCGCTGGTCGAACGGGAAGGCGAGGGGCGAGTCCTCCTGGAGGGGGTCGGCGAGACGTCGGACGCGTACCACGTCAGCGCGCCGCACCCGGAGGGGGCCGGCGCGCGCGCGGCGATGGAGGCGGCCCTCCGCGAGGCCGGCCGCACGCCGGACGAGGTCGACCACGTGAACGCGCACGGCACCGGGACGGCGCTGAACGACCGGGCGGAGGCGGGCGCGATCGCGGCGCTGCTCGGCCGCGAGGTGCCGGTCGTCTCGACGAAGGGGTTCACCGGCCACACGCTCGGGGCGGCGGGCGCGATCGAGGTCGTCTTCTCCGCGTACGCGATCGAAGAGGGATGGATCCCTCCCTCGCTGCACGCCGATCCGCTCGACCCGGAGATCCCGCTGGACGTGCGGACGGAGGCGACGACCGGGCGGTTCCGCCGGGTGCTCTCGAACTCGTTCGCGTTCGGCGGCAACAACGTCTCCGTCCTCCTGAGGGCGCCATGACCGGTCCCGCGCACGACCGCCTCCCGAGCCTGGTCGTGACCGGCGTCGGCGTCTGGACGCCCGGCTTCCCGTCGGCGCCGGCGTGGATCGCGGGCGAGGCCGACCCCGAGGTCGTCCGGGCGTCGGGCCGGATCCTCGACCGGATGAACCGGCGGCGGGCGAGCTCGCTCGGGCGGGCGCTGGTGGACGCGGCGGCGGAGGCGATGGAGGAGGGCGGCGTCGACCCCGCGACCGTCCCGACCGTCGTCGGCTCGGCCCTCGGGGAGGTCGAGACGATGATCGGGCTGCTCGACCAGATGTGGCGGCGGCACGAGCCGGCGTCGCCGGCGGCGTTCACGATGAGCGTCCACAACGCGGCGTCCGGCCTCCTCTCGATCTCGACGAGGAACCGCGGCTTCACCACGTCGATCGCCGCCGACGACGACACGCCGGCCGCGGCGCTGTTCGAGGCGGTCGGTCTCGCCCACGCCTCCGGCGGGCCGGTGGTCGTCACCTGCGGCGACGGCGAGGTCCCCGGCGCGTTCGTCGCGGAGGAGGAGCGGTTCGGGTTGCTCGCGGTCGCGCTCGCGCTGGCGCCGGACGACGGCCGGACGAACGGGAGGGCGCGGCTCATCGGGCCGTCCCGGGGCGGCACGCCGCGCGCGCCGGCCGCCCTCCCGCGCGCGCTCGCGACGCATCCGCAGGCCGCGCTCCTCGACCTCGCCGACGCCGTGCTGCGCGGGCGCGAGGGGAGGGTCCGCCTCGACCGCGGCCGGGGCGCCGGGTGGTGCGTCGACGTCGTGCCGCTCGAGGGCGGCTGACGACGTGGAGCGGTTCCCGCCGATCGAGGACCTCGTCCCGCACGCGCCGCCGATGCTCGCGCTCGACCGGCTCGTCGAGTGGTCGGACGGCCGCGCGGTGACGACGATGTCCGTCCCCGACCGAGGACCGTTCGCGCGGGACGGCAGGGTCGATGCGAGCTGGACCCTCGAGTTCATGGCGCAGACCGTCGCGGCGTGCCTCGGGGTCGAGGCGTTCCGGAGCGGCGTCGGGGTGCGGGTCGGGATGGTGATCGCGTGCCGCGCGCTCGAGGTGAAGCGGCCGGAGCTGGGAGTGGGGGCGCGGTTGCGGATCGAGGTGACGCGCGAGCACGGGACGGACGAGGCGAGCCGGTTCCGGGGAGAGGTGCGGGAAGAAGGGGAGGAGGGGGAGGTGGTGGCGACGGCGGTGATGACGTTGGTGCATCCGGAGGTCGGTGCCGAGTAGGGGGGCCGGGGGCTGGGAATCGGGCCCACCCGCCCGCGCGAACCTTCCTCGCCCGCCTCCCCGGTCACCGATGCTGGTCGAGCAGCACGGGGTTCCCGTCGGGATCGACCAGCGTCACGCTCCCCGGCCCCTCGGTCCCGTCCTCGACCCTGCGGACCAGCTCCAGACCGCTCGCCTCGAGCTCCTTTTGGATCTCCCGCACGTCGGTGAACGCGTCGAGGTCCTCCGCCGTCCGGCTCCAGCCCGGATTGAACGTCAGGATGTTCCGGTCGAACATCCCCTGGAACAGGCCGATCGTCACCTCGTCCTCGTTCCGGAGGATCTGCCAGTGCTCTCCGTCGCCGCCGACCGGCTCGAAGCCGAGCTTCCCGTAGAAGGCGCGCGACGCGGCGAGGTCCTGGACGGCGAGGCTGATCGAGAAGGCTCCGAGCTTCATCTTGGTTCTCCGGGAACGGGGGTGACGTGCGGAGGTCGAGGATGGCGGGCCGGCGCTCGCGCGTCTTGCCGGATCTTGCGATCGCTCGGAAAAAGGCGGGGCTCCGTCGGCGCGGTATCCTCTCGGGGATGGAGCCTCCCGTTCCCTCGCGTCCGTCCCGCGCCGGCGACTCGAGCGCGGCCCGCGTCGACCGGGCGATTGACCACGTCCGGGGGAACCTCGCGGAGCCGCTCGACCTCGAGCGGCTCGCGCACGCGGCCGGCCTCTCCGCGTGCCACTTCCACCGGGTCTTCCGCGCCCGGACCGGGGAGACGCCGCACGCTTTCGTGAAGCGGCTGCGGCTGGAGGACGCGCTCCGCCGCCTCGCGCACGGTCGGCCGCGGTCGCTGACGGAGGTCGCGCTCGCCAGCGGGTTCTCGTCGTCGTCCGACTTCTCCCGCTCGTTCCGGCAGCGGTTCGGGGTCCCGCCGAGCCGGTTCGACCTCGAGGCGTGGCGGCGGCGCCGGCGGGACGACCTCGGGCGCGCCACGCCCGCGGGCGGCCTCCCGGACGGCGCGGGCGATCGCTTCGAGGTGGCGCTGAGGCGATGGCCGGCGTTCACGGTCGCGTACCTCCGGGTCGCGGCGCCGTACCGCGAGGGGGTCGTGCACGCGGCCACCACGCGGCTCGTCGAGTGGGCCGAGCGTCGCGGCGTCGCCGACGGGCGCTGGCTCGGTTACCAGTGGGACGATCCGACGGTGGTGGCGCTCGACGACTGCCGGTACGACGTCGCGGTCGACGTGACGGGGCGAGGCGTCGCGCCCGAGGCGGAGGTCGGGACGTTCGACTTCCCGCCGATGCTCGTGGCCGAGATCGAGGTGAGCGGCCCCGTCGCGCTCGAGCTCCGCGCGATCGAGTGGCTCCACTCCGACTGGTTCCCGCGAAGCGGCCACGTCCCGGCCGACCGGCCGTCGTTCGAGGTCTGGGCGGGGCGGCCGTTCGCCCACGGGCTCGAGCACTTCGAGGTCACGGTGGCGGTCCCCGTCGAGCGGGCGTGAGCCCGCGCCTCCTTCAGCGCCGCCGTCCCTCCAGCAGGTGCCCGAGCGGGCCGAGCCGCGTCACCCGCTCCAGCGCGAGCCCGCTCTCCGCGAAGAGGCGGCGGAGCTCCGGCTTCCTCCGCTCGCGGCCGCCGGTCAGGACGAGCATCTCGAGGTCGAGGAGGTGCGCGGTGTCCGGACGGTTCCCGGGGAGGAGGATCCCCTCGATCGCGAGGACGCGCCCGCCGTCGGCCATCGCGTCGCGACAGCCGGCGAGGAGGCGGACCGCGTCGTCGTCGCCCCAGTTGTGGAGCACGTGCTTCAACACGTAGACGTCGGCGCCGGCGGGGAGGACGTCCCGGAACGAGCCGCCGACGCACTCGACCCGCTCGCCGAACCGCTCGCGGAGCCCCGGGCCGTGGCGCGCCACGACCGGCGGGAGGTCGAGCAGCACGCCGCGGAGCGACGGGAACCGCTCGAGCAGGGCGGCGAGCGCGCTCCCGCGGCCGCCGCCGACGTCGACCACCGTCCCGACGGCGCCGAAGTCGAACGCGGCCGCCAGCGCCTCGACCTCGGCGCGCGTGAACGCGTCGACCGCGGCGTCGTACCGGCCGGCGGCGGACTCGTCCCGCGCGAGGTGCTCGTAGAGGTCGACGCCGTGGGTCCGCGCGTACGCCGTGCCGCCGCCGGCCAGCGCGTCGCGCAGCCGCGCCCAGGGATCCCATTGCTCGGCCGCCCCGACGAACGCGGCGAGCGGGCCGAGGGCGTCCTTCCGGAGCGTGCGCCCGAGATCGGTCAGGACGAAGCCGCGCCCGGGCTCCTCTTCGAGCAGGCCGAGGCCGGCGAGGATCCGCAGGAGTCGCTCGAGAGCGTCCGCGTCGACGGCGAGCGTGTCCGCGAGCGTCCGCGCGTCCCGCGGGGCGTCGCCGAGGTGGTCGGCGACGCCGAGCGCGGCGGCGGTCGACACCGCCTGCGCGCGCGCCTTGCCGGCCAGCAGGTCGAGGAGGGCGGCGGCGCGCGCGTCCGGGCCGCCGCCGCTCACGCCGCCGAACCCTGGGCCAGCAGGTCGAGCGCCTCCGGTCCGCGCTCGTGGCGGATCGGATGCCCGAGCGACCGCTCGACGTCGCGGGCGATCGGCGACAGCCGGTGCCGGCGCGTCAGCCCGCGCAGCCGCTCCGCGTCGAGGCGTTCGGGCGGGATCGCGAGACCCCACCGCTCGAACTCGACCCGGTCGAGGATCGCGCGCGCGTCGTCCGGACCGACCTCCTGGATGACGCGCACGACCATCTCGACCGCGATCTCCTCGGCCTCGGCGACGCGCCGCTGCATCGACGCGAGCGTCTCCTCCGGCGTCCAGCGCTCCCGCAGGGCGACGTGCGTGTCGACGAGGACCGAGGGGAAGGCGGGGAGCGCCATGAACTTCCGCTCGGGTGTCTCCTCCGGACGGACCTCGGCCCACGCCCGGAAGAGCGCCTGCATCCGATGGGACAGCTCGACGAAGCGCCGCCCGACCACGCCGTACGGGGCGTGCTCGGAAGACGGCAGGCGGTAGATCTCCTGCCGGAGGTACTGGGCGGTGAAGCTCCAGTACGAGAAGTTGTCCCAGTAGACCTTCGCCGACATCGCGCGGCCGTGGCCGTAGACCGGCGCCGCCCGTCGGAAGATGTCGGTCGCGCCGGCGCAGAGCGACTTGTACTGGGCGTTCAGCAGCGACGCCCGTTCGACGAGGTCCCGGCCGTCCCGATCGGCGCGCATCATCTCGACGGTGAAGGAGTTCGCGAACGCGATGAAGTCGGAGCCCGGGCTGTAGAGCGGGTCGACGAACGCGCCCGCCTCGCCGACGATCGCCCAGCGGTCCTTCGACCAGGCGCGCGAGACCGCGTGGCTGTACCCCTTGAGGCAGAGGAAGTCCTTCACGCGGTGACGGCGCACCGCGCGGGCGAGGACCGGTTCGTGCTCGTCGAGGAACGCCCGGACCGCGTCGAGCGATCGGACGACCTCGAAGCCGTGCTCCTCGTCGTGGACGACCAGTCCGATGCTGGTGTGGCCGGTCGAGAGCGGGATCACCCACGCCCAGTAGCCGGTCCCCATGAAGTGGTTCGTCGAGCGCCAGCGGTCGTCGCGGCACGGCCGTTCGTGCCACTCGGTCGCGGACGCGGGGACCAGGTCGTTGATGTCGAGCTTCCCCTCGACCCGGAACCAGCCGGCGTTCGCCGCGTGCCGCGACCCGCGCGTCAGCTTCAGCTGCTTCCGGAGCAGCGCGGCGCGTCCGGTCGCGTCGACGACCCAGCGGGCGAGGAGCGTCCGCTCGGCCCCGTCCTTCGCGATCGTCACCTCGTGCGGCGCCCCCTCCTCGGCGAGGCGGATCGCGCGGACCCGCGTCCCCTCGAGCATCCTCACGCCGTCCGCCTCCACGAACGCCCGCAGGTCCTCCTCCAGCCGTCCCCGGTCGAGCTGGTACGACCGGACGATCGGCTCGGCGCACGGCCCGATCTCCGTCCGCTCCTCGACCGGGAGCCGCCCGCCGCCGGGGAAGAAGCGGAGCCCGAGCTTCACCAGGTGCCGATCCAGGAGGTACGACTCCAGCCCGAGCGACTCGAAGTACTGCGACGCGACCTCGACGCTCGACTCGCCGACCTTGTGGCAGGCGTCGTCCAGGGGGCGCGCCGTCCGTTCGACGACCGCGACCGAGTCGTCGGGGAACTCGCGCCGGAGCTGTCGCGCGAGGAGCAGCCCGGCGAGGCCGCCTCCGCAGATCACGACGTCGAACTCCTCGGCGGGGGCCTGTCGCATGGGGGCTCCGGGTTTGGGGTGCGCGGAGCGCCTCAATATACTCGTCCCTCGGCGAACACCGAGTCGACCGGGAGACTCCCGACTCGAAACCAGGAAACGATGAACGTCACTCTTCCTCGTGCCCGGCGAAGCGGCGAGCGGGAAACCGGGAGAACGGACGCCGGCCGGCCGAGAACCGGACGCCGGGGAAAGGCCGGGGGAAAGGGAGGGGGAGAGGGCGAGGTGCGAGGATCGTGACGCGGCACGACTTCTGGCGCCGACTCCGGAAGGCCCGAGTGATCCTCTTCGTCGCCGTGTACACGATCCTCTCGCCGGCGGGGTACCTCTTCTTCGCCCTGCTCCTCCACCTCGGCACGCGCGACCCGACCCGCCGGGCGCGGCGGCTGCAGCGGACGACGGCGTTCGCCTACCGCTTCATGCACGACTGGCTCCGGATCACCCGGATCGCCCGGTTCGACCATCGGACGGCCCTCGCCGAGCCGCCGGTCGGGCCGTGCGTGGTCGTGGCGAACCACCCCACGCTGATGGACGTCTCGGCGCTCACGGCGATCCTCGGCGGCGGGTCGACGGTCGCGAAGCCGGCGCTCTTCCGGCGCCCGATGATCCGGCCGCTCATGGTCGGGGCCGGCCACGTCGAGGGGCACGGCGACGATCCCCTCGGGGCGGCGCGGGTGGTCGACGAGGCGGTCGACCGGCTGCGGGGCGGGCTCGACGTGATCA
>JBICIB010001042.1:0-6751 GCA_043101415.1 Planctomycetota bacterium JB042
GAGGAGGATCGCGTCGTACTCGATCGACGTCCCGAGGTGTGTCGCCTCGAGGCCGTCGTGCGCCACGTCGACCGCGTAGCCGCTCTCCTCGAGCGCCCGCCGGAGGGCGCGCGCGAGGTCGGGTTCGTCTTCGGCGAGGAGGAGGCGCATGGAGGCGGTCGGCGGACGCGAGCCCCGTCCGGGGCCCGCGCGAGAGGCGGGCGGACGGCCTCAGCGGAGGTCGTCGTCCCCGTCGTCCCCGTCCTCCCCGTCGTCCCCGTCGTCATCGTCGTCGTCCTCCTCCTCCGCGTCCTCGTCCTCGATCTCGAGGATCTCGTTCGTCTCGCCGTCGACCTCCACCTCGAGCAGCTTCACGTCCCCCTCGGTCACGAGGACCTCGATCTCGACGACGACCTTCCCGTCCTCGATCTCGATCTCCGCCTCGATGGCCCGGCCGCCGGTGCGTCGCTCCGCGGCCTCGATCGCCTTCGGGATCGAGAACGTCTTGCCGGCGAGGAGCTTCGCCGCGCGGGCCGCCTTCGGTCCCGCGGCCGTCGAGACGGCGAACGCCGGCCAGACCAGCGCGGCGATCGCGGCCGCGCCGAGGAGGAGGACGAGGGTCGAGCGCTTCATGGTTCGAGACTCCGTTTCCGTTCCGTCCCCCCGGTCGGCGGGGGGCTTCGAGGGCCGCATCCTGCCGTCCGCTCGATGAAGCGAACGTGAAGCCGGCGGGCTCGAGGGAGGGAAGCGTACCTCGTCGCGCGTCGCCTCAGCCGCCGACGAACCCCCGGACCGGGACGACGACCGGCGCCTCGTCCCAGGTCGTCGCGATCCGGATCTCGGCCGCGACGAACCCGCTCCCGGCGCCGGGAGCGACGTGCACGCGGAACCGGGCCCGCTCGCCGTCCCGAGGGTCGACCGGCACGACGGCCAACCGGGTCTCGTCCCGATCCACGGAGAGGACCTCTCCCGGCGTGTCGGCGAAGAGCGCGAACTCCGCCGCGACCGCCTCGGGACGGGACCGGTCGACGAACGCGAGCCCGAGCTCGCTCGGCCGGGCGTGGGCCGCCCCGCGGACCAGCACGCGGTACGGGACCGGGAGGGCGTGCGTCCGTCCCTCGAACTCGAGGTCGAGTTCTCCGTCGATCGCGCCCTGCGCGTCGGCCCGCAGGATCACGGCGACGCTCGCTCCCTCGTCGCCGTCGGCGACGGTCACGTGATCGACGACCGGCAGCTGGTCGGAGGAGACGCGCCGCAGGACGGGGGGGGCGCCGACGGTGCGAACGGAGAGGAGGGCGGTGATCTCCTCCCCCGGCGCGACCCGACCGAGCTCGAGGCGTTCGGGCTCGAATCGGATCGACGGCGTCACGTCCGCGGCGATCACGAACGCGGTGATCGGTGCGCGCGGGTCGTTGGTGGTGAGGTAGACGTGGCGACGGACCGGCCCCCGGCGCGCCTCGGGGGCGAAGAGGACGGTCAGCGCGCCGGCCGCGCCCGGGAGGAGGACGCTCGAGGTGAGCTCGGCGGTCACGCAGCCGCAGTCCTTCTCGATCGACCGGATCTCGAGCGTCGCGTCGCCGTCGTTCCGGATCTCGAACGTGACCTGGCGCTCGTCGGTGTCGAGCATGGCGCCGAGGTCGAGCACCGGAGCGTCGGTCGCGAGGTGCGGCAGCGGTCCGGCGGGGGGCGGGGGCGCGATCGGTTCGTCCGGTCGCGCCTCCGCGCGTTCGACGGGAGCGGAGACCGAGACGTGGAGCGGGACGTCGAACGCGACCTCCCCGTCCGGTCCGGATCCGGTCACGCGGACGTGCGTGTCGATCGACTCCCGTCCCGCGGGGACCGCCAGCAGCAGGGTCACGTCGGCCGTCTCGTCGGCCGGGAGCGTCAGCCCGCGCGGCCAGACGGTGAGGAACTCCGCGCCGGGGTCGAGCTGGATCGCGATCGACCCCGCGCCCGGGTTCCGCAGGGTGACGACCTCGCGCAGCACGTCGTGGACCTCCACGCCGTCCCGTCGTACCGCGGCGGGGGAGGCGCCGATCCCGGGTCCCGCGTCGGATCGCGCCTCGAGCGGGGACGAGAGCGCGGCGAGGAGCAGCAGCGCGGCCGGTCCGCCGGCGCCCGGCGAGGCCACGGTTCGCGCTCCGTCCCGTTCGGCGCGTGCGGCGCGGCGCGTCCAGAGGAGACCGAGGACGACGATCGCGAGCCCGGCGATCTCGAATCCGCGGTTCCGCGCGAGGTTCGGGGCGGGGGGCGGAGAGGCGGTCTCGACTTCGTCCGCGACCTCCGCCTCGATTCGATCGAGGTACGTCCGGCCGAGGTCCTCGAGCGTCACGGCCGGGCCGCCCGTCCGGCCCGCGCGATAGGCGATCTCCGGCACGTAGCGGCGGTCGTTCACGAGGGAGTCGGGCGGGATCGGGCGCGAGCGGATCTGCTGCGCGAAGTCGACCGGCGGCACGGTTCGGACGGACCGGAGCAGGAACGTCACCCTCTTCGACACGTGGTCGGCCGCCTTGGGGTCGTAGCGGACCAGCTCCGTCCGCGCGGGATAGAGGAACGACGTGCCGTGCGCCCCTCCGGCGACCCGGACGAAGTCGGAGAACGTGTACTCACCCAGCAGCCGGCCGCCGCAGCTGAACGCGGCGAGCCGCCGGCAGACCATCCGCTCCAGGTCGAGGTCGACCTCGAAGCGCTGCCCGCCGGACTGGACGATGGAATACCGGCCCTCGCCGAGCGGGACGACCTCCTCGACCGACCGGACGAGGAGCGCGCAGAGGCCGAACTGCCGAGGGTCCAGGTCGCCGAGGCGCGTCGGCAAGGGTGTGACGATGACGTGGTCGTCGTCGGTCTCGGGGAGGTCCTCGTGATACAGCTCGACGGAACCGTCGTAGAGGACCGTCAGGTCCTGGCCGCCCGCCATGACGCAGCCGGTGCGGAGCTGCTCGCTCGGCGTGACGATCGGGTCGAGGGCCTCGGACCGCAAGCCGTACCCCTCGCCGGAGAAGACGTAGTCGCGGCGATGGGCGTGCGAGTGCGCCGGGAGATCGCCGGCGGCCGCGATCCGCTCCACGTAGACGAAGCTCATCTCGACGTCGTCGAGCGTCCGCGTCGTCCGGCCGAGCGCCTCGAGAGCGGTCGGTGAGACCTCCGCCGGTTCGGCCCGCGCCGCCAGGCCCGTGGGCGCCGGCGCGACCGAGCACAGGAGAAGGGTGAGTGCGGTGAGGAAGGGGGAGTTCGGTCGCGACATGCTCGGCTCCGTGGGGCTCGGGGGTGGCGTGAACGAGGCGGGAGGAGGGCCGTGTGCCCCCCTCCCGGACGTCGGTCAGCAGGTCTTCCGACCCTGCGTGTAGGTGACCGTCCCGTTGGTCTTGCACGTGCAGGTCGGCGAGGAGTCGACGCAGTCGCCGACGCTCAGGCTGGGGTCGGCCGCCTCGGAGGCGGAAGCGGTGGAGGTCGCGTCCCAGGTCGGCGGATCGCAGTACCCCTTCTCGCCGTCGCACTTGTCGTTGGCGGTCGTCGTGACCGTGGCCGAGCAGCTCGACGCGGTGACGATGTGGCCCTGGGCCGCGCACGGCCCGCCCACCGTGGCCGGCTTCGTGGTGAACGTGCACTGCGACGGGGCGACGCTCGGCGTGGCCGGCTGGCAGATCTTCTCGGCGACGCGCTTCTGCTGCTCCTCCTGCTGGTACTGGTCGGCGTCACCGATCGCGGGGAGGAACGCGACGATCGCGCCGGCCATCAGGACGCTGCTGGCGCGGTAGAGGGTGCGGAGACTCATGGGACACTCCTTCGGGATGCGACGGACCGACGGGGCCCGCCGGGGCATGCCGCGGCCTCGACGCCCGACACACGTCGGGGTCGTCCGCGGCGAACATCGGAGGGGGGGATGTCAGGGGTCGAAGACGACGTTCCAGGTCGTCTCCTCCTCCTCGTGGAATCGCACGCCGTGTCGCCGGGCCCGGCGGTCGCCGAGCCGAGCCTCCAGGTCGAGCCGCCCGGCGGGGACGTGATCGAGGCGGAAGCGACCCTCTTCGTCGATCGGCAGCGCGAGGACGCGCCACCCGAGAGCGTCCGAATCGATCCTGAGGACCAGCCGCCGCGCGGGCGGGGACGTGGGATCGCACGCGATCGTCCCCGCCAACGACGCGCCGGACGTCACCGTCACGGTGGTCTCGACGGGAGAGGTGTCGGGGTCGAGCACGACGTCGTCCCGCGTCGCCCACGCGTGTTCGACCGGGAGCGCCCGCACGCGGTACCGGCCGAACGGAAGGCCGCTCGCCTCGAACCGGCCCTCGGCGTCGGTCCGCACGGAGCCCGGCACGTCGTCGGCGCCGCCGGCGTGGAACCGGACGAAGTCGACCTCCGCGTCCGCGACGGGCGCGCCGTCCGAGAGCACGCGACCGCGGAGGACGCCGCCGGCGACGAGGCTCCAGTCGAGGTCCCGTCGCCCGCCGAGCGGGACGTCGACGTCGGAGCGGTGCGTCACCCGGCCGATCGCCTCGACGACGACGCGGTACGGGCCCGGAGCGACTCCGTCGATCGCGTACGCTCCCGTGTCCGCGTCGGACCGCGCGTGACGGACGATCGGCGGCGTCACGTCGGTGGCCGGTCGATGCAGGAGGACCGTCGCCAGGAGCGGGTTCCCGGCGGCGTCGCGGACCGCGCCGGCGACGGTGGCGCCGGGGGCGAGGATCAGGTCGAGTCGCGTGTCGTCCCGGTCGAGGTCGACGAACCGCCGGTCGATCTCGCGCAGCGACCCTCCGGTCCGAAACGTCACCAGGTGGCGCCCCGGCCGGAGCGGCGGCGTGCGGTACGTCCCGTCGTCGCCCGGCGCGAGCGACACGTCGGCGACGGACGATCGGCCGGGGACGAGCCGGACGAGGGTGAGCACGAGGTCGGTCGCCGGCCGGCCGCGCGCGTCGGTGACGCGGCCGAACAGCCGCGGCCCGGCGTCGCGGACCGTGAGCACGCAGTCGTTCGGGCGATCGGTGCGGAGCCGGACGACGCGGCAGGCGAGGCGTTCGTCGCCGCGGACGGCGCTCACCTCGATCGCGCCTCCGGGGAGCCGTTCGAACCGGGCCGCGCCGGTCGCGTCGGTCGAGGCGCGCGAGGACGGCCGTCCTTCCGCCGCGAGCCGGAGGGCGACGCCGGCGACCGCGGCGCCGTCGTCGTCGAGCGTACGGACCTCGAGGGTCGCCCGGCGGTCGGCCGACGCGAGGGCGGGGGACGGCGCGCTCGGGTCGGCCTCGATCGACGGCGCGGGTTCGCGGGAGACGGGCGGAAGCGACGTGCTCGCGGCCGGGGCCGGGGGAAGCGTCGCGACCGGGCGCGCCACGACCTCGGTCGAGCGGGGCCGTTCCGGCTCGATCCGCAGCGCCGTCCAGGCGAGCGCGCTCGTCAGCAGCAGGAGCGCACAGCGTCGAGCGACGGTCCTCGCGTCTCCGATGGCCACGGCGGTCCTCCCTCGGGTCGGTCGTCCGCCCGGCGAACGGGCGGCGGGGCGAGACATCGAGGTTGGCGTCGGCCGAGCGGTCGCCGGTTTCGCGCCACTTCGGATTTCTGTCGGATCGGGCGGGCGCGGGCGGCGCCGCCGGGCGCGTCGCGAGCCGACGGCGGCGGCCGAGGCCGCGGCGCGGTCACCGAAGCCCGTGCTTCCGGTCGAGCGCCTCGAGCGCGCCGTCCTCGCGCATCCCCGCGAGCGCGCCGTCGAACGGGAGCCGCCAGGGGGATCCCTTCGGGAGGGCGATCGCGTATCGCTCGACGGCGAGCGGCTCGTCGAGGACGCGGAGGCCGTCCGCCTCGCCGGCACGCCGGTCGGCGGCGGGGCCGTCCATCACCGCGGCGGCGAGGTCGCCCGCGAGGACGCCGGCGATCGCGTCGGCGTCGCCGGACGTGACGAGGACGGCGCGCGGGAGGGCGCTCCGGACCGCGTCCTCGGACGTCGTCCCCTCCGACGCGGCGACCCTCGCGCCGTCCGTCGCGCGCAGCGCCGCGAGCGTCTCCGGGCCGCCGTCGCGCGCCACGACCGCGGCGATCCGGGTCTCGAAGTACGGCTCGGTGAAGTCGACCCGCGCCCGGCGCGCGTCGGTGATCCCGAGCGTCGCGCAGACCGCGTCGACCTCGCCGGCCGCCGCCGCGTCGAGGAGCTCGTCGAACGGCATCCGGACCCACTCGACCTCGCGGCCGACCGCCTCGACGATCCGCTCCGTCATCTCCACGTCGCGGCCGACCGGCGTCCCGTCGTCGGCGACCGCGGCGAACGGCGGGTTGGCGAGGTCGGAGGCCACGCGGAGCGGCGGCGCCGTGCGCGAGCACGACGCCGCCGCGAGGAGCGTCAGGACGACGGCGGCGAGCGCCCGCGTCATTCCTCGTCCATGTGCGGGTACGCCCACGCCTTTGGCGGGACGAAGTTCTCTTTCAAGGTCCGGACGCTGGTCCAGCGGATCAGGTTCAGGATCGATCCGGCCTTGTCGTTCGTCCCCGACGCCCGCGCGCCGCCGAACGGCTGCTGGCCGACGACGGCGCCGGTCGGCTTGTCGTTGACGTAGAAGTTCCCGGCCGCCTGCCGCAGCCGGTCGGAGATCTTCACGACCGCCGCCTTCTCCTGCGCGAAGACGGCGCCGGTCAACGCGTATGGCGACGTCGTGTCGCAGAGCTCGAGCGTCTCGTCGAGCTTCGCGTCGTCGTACGGGTAGACGGTCAGGATCGGCCCGAAGATCTCCTCGGCCATCGTCGTGGTGCGCGGGTCGCTGGTCTCGATCAGCGTCGGCTCGAC
>JBICIB010001043.1:0-7496 GCA_043101415.1 Planctomycetota bacterium JB042
CGTCGCGCCTCCTCCCCGGTCGCGAAGCGCGCGAGGTCGAGTCCGCCCTTCCGCCGCCCGTCGTCCCCGTGGCACGGGAAGCAGGCGCGCGCGAGGACCGGCCGGAGGTCGTCGGCGAACGAGACCGGGACGTCCGGCGGGGCGGCGAGGGCGAGGGCGGCGAGGAGGGGCGGGAGCACGGGACGAATGGTACCCGGCGGGCTTCCCGCGGCGTCCCCGCCTCCGCTACCCTCCGTCCGGAGGAGCCGTCGCTTGAAGCACCTGATCGACTGTCACGTCCACCTGAACAACTACCACGAGACGTCCCGTCGGCCGACGAAGGAGAACGTCGAGGACCTGTTCGCGAAGATGGAGGAGCGCGGCGTCGACCACGCCGTGGTCCTGACGTCGTACCGGGTCGACCTCGATCGGCCGGCCGTCGAGGAGGTGATCGAGACGCTCGCCGGCGACCCGCGGACGTCGGTCGTCGAGGGGCTGCGGTGGCGCGGCGACGAGCGGACCGACCTGTTCACGATGGAGGAGCGGATCCGCGACGGCCTCGTGAAGGGGATCAAGCTCTACCCGGGGTACGACCGGTACGCGATCAACGATCCGTCGCTCGAGACGGTCTTCCGGATCGCGGCGAAGCACGACGTCCCGGTGATGATCCACACCGGCGACACGTACAGCCGCTCGGCGAAGGTCCGCCAGGCCCACCCGCTCCTGGTCGACGACGTGGCGGTCGACTTCCCCGACGTGAAGTTCGTGATCTGCCACCTCGGGAACCCGTGGTTCCAGGACACGGCCGAGGTCCTCTACAAGAACGAGAACGTCTTCGCCGACATGTCGGGACTGACGCTCGGCGAGTTCGACTACGAGTTCGAGCGGTACATGCTCCTGCGCGTGAAGGACATGATCCAGTACATGGGCGATCCCGGGCGCCAGCTCATGTACGGCAGCGACTGGCCGCTGGTGGCGATGGGGCCGTACGTGAAGTTCCTCGAGAACCTCGAGCTCGGGGAGGACCAACGCGAGAACGTCGCCTGGCGGACCGCCGCGCGGCTGTTCAAGATCCCGGGCCTGATGGAGGAGGCCGGGCCGCCGCCGCCGCCGATCGCCGGCTGACGCGGCTTCAGCGCCGGGCGCGGGAGGGCTTCAGCCCCAGCGCCCTCAGCTTCGAGTCGAGGGTCGTCGGCGGGACGTCGAGGAGCTCGGCCGCGCCGCCCGGACCGGAGACCTTCCCGCCGGCCCGCTCGAGCGCGGCGGCGATGACGTCCCGTTCGGCGCGCCGCAGCTCGGCGAGGGTCGGCAGCGGCGCGTCTCCGTCCGTGTCGGCCGCGGCCGCCGGCGGCCGGGGGGCCGCGCGCTCGGCGAGCCCGTCGAACCGGCGCGGGCCGCCGCCGGAGAGGCTGACCGCGCGCTCGACGACGTGCGGTCGATCGCGGACGTTCCCCGGCCTGTCCCCCCCGGCGAGCGCGCTGGCCTGCGCGTCGGTCAGCCGCGGCTCGGGGACCTTCCGCGACCGGGCGGCGCGGCGGACGAACTCCCGCGCGAGCGACGGGACGTCCTCGCGCCGCTCGCGCAGCGGCGGGACCTCGATCGGGAAGACGCTCAGGCGGTAGTAGAGGTCGGAGCGGAACCGGCCCGCCGCCGCCTCCGCCGCGAGGTCGCGGTTCGTCGCCGCGAGCACGCGGACGTCGACCGTGCGCGTCCGCTCCTCGCCGACCCGCTCGAACGTCCCCTCCTGCAGGACGCGCAGCAGCTTCGCCTGACGGGCGAGCGGAATCTCGCCGACCTCGTCGAGGAGGAGGGTGCCGCCGTCCGCCGCCTCGAACCGGCCGGCGCGATCGCGCGAGGCGCCGGTGAACGCGCCGCGGACGTGCCCGAAGAACTCGCTCTCGAACAGCTCGTCCGGGATCGACGCGCAGTTCACCTTGATGAGCGGCCGGGCGGCGCGGGCGCTCCGCTCGTGGATGGCGCGCGCGACGAGCTCCTTCCCGACCCCCGACTCGCCGAGCACCAGCACCGACGCCTCGGTCGGCGCGACCGTCTCGATCTGGCGCTTCAGCTTCTGCAGCGCCGGCGAGCGGCCGAGGATCGGGCCGAACCCCTCGGTCACCTCCGCGCGCAGCGAGTCGTTCTCCAGCTCGAGCCGCCGCTTCAGCCGCTCGATCTCCTCGAAGGCGCGCGCGGTGGTGAGGGCGACGGCGGCGTGGTCGGCGAACGTCCGCAGCCACTCGAAGTCCTCGTCCGGGATCGGCGCCCGGTCGAAGACGCCGAGCACGCCGAGCGTCTCGCCGCGCGCGACCAGCGGCTGGGCGGCGAACGCGACGATCCCCTCGGCCGCGATCCAGTCCGGGTCGGTGAACGGCGGGGCGCCGACGTGCGGATCGAACGACCCGAGCAGGACCCCCTCGCCGGTCGCCGCGACCCGCCCGACCTTCCGGTCGCCGACCTCGAACCGGGCGTACCGGCCGTCGAGCCGCCGCGGGTCGGCCTCGGGGTCGTGCAGGTTGCCGGCGCTCGCCGCGAGCTGCAGCCAGCGGTCCTCGCCGTCGGCGGTCTCCTCCCGCTCGAGGAGCCAGATCCGGGTCAGCGCGACGTTCGGGCACGACGCGATGCCGCGGACGATCTCGTCGAGCACCGAGGCGACCGAGCCGTTCCCCGCGATCGCGAGGGTCACCTGCCGCATCGCGGTGAGGTTCATGGCGGCGAGGGTACCCGAACTTTCGGAAATCGGATTCCGAGGAGTCGTGATTCACGAAATCTCGGAAGTCGGTCCTCGGAAGGGTCGTCGTGGGAAACCGCCGGTCTGGCAAGGACTTGTGTGAGCTCTCTCGGCGCCGCCCGGTTCGGCACACGGCGTGATCCAGACCCCTCGTCGCCCGTGCCGCGCGGCCGGGCCGTCCCGAACCGACCCGAACCCGAAGGAGTCCGACCCATGTCTCGAATCGAACCCGTCGACCCGAACGTCGCCGACGCGAAGACCCGCACCCTCCTCGATGCCGTGCGCAGCAAGCTCGGCGCCGTGCCGAACATGACGCGGACGATGGCGCGGTCGCCCGCCGTGCTCGACGCGTACCTCGCGTTCTCCGGCGCGCTGGCGAAGACGTCCCTCTCGGCCGCGGTGCGCGAGCGGCTCGCGCTCGCCGTCGGAGAGGTGAACGGCTGCGACTACTGCCTCTCCGCGCACTCGGCGATCGGCCGGAAGGTCGGCCTGAGCCAGGAGGAGGTCGACGCGGCGCGCCTCGGTCGCGCCGGCGACCCGAAGACGACCGCGCTCCTCGCCTTCGCCCGCGAGCTCGTCCTCCGGCGCGGCGAGCTGAAGGACGCCGACCTCCGCGCCGTGCGCGAGGCCGGCGCGACCGACGCCGAGGTGGTGGAGGTCGTCGCCGTGGCGGCGCTGAACGTCTTCACCAACTGGTTCAACCACGTCACCGACCCCGAGATCGACTTCCCGATCGTCCGGGCCGGCGACGGGGTCTCCGCGGCGGCCGCCGCCGGGAGCGAGCGGTGAAGTCGGCGGTCTTCGTGCTCTCCGACCCGAAGGGCGGCGCCGAGGAGTCGCTCGGGCGGCTGTTCAACGCGCTCGTCCTCGCGAAGGAGTCGAAGCGGCACGGGGACGAGGTGGCGCTCGTCTTCGCCGGCGCCGGCACCCGCTGGCCCGGCGCGCTGGCCGCGCCCGGACACCCGGCGCGCGCTCTCTACGACGAGGTGCGCGACGTGGTCGCCGGCGCCTCCTGCGCGTGCGCCGACGTCTGGGGCGCGAGCGAGGACGTCGAGGCGAGCGGGGTCCCGCTGCTGAAGGACGACGACGACCCCGCGTCGCCCGGCCCGGCGAGCGTGCGCCGGTACGCCGCCGAGGGATGGAGCACGTTCGTCTTCTGAGTCCGTCGTGATCGTGGGGAGGTCCCGATGTCCCGCCGCTACCTCGAGCTCTTGCTCACGCCGAGCGTGCTCGCCGCGCAGCGGCGGGCGTACGGGGCCTCCCGCCCGGTCCCGCCGGGGGCCGCCGACGACGTCCTCGGCCCGGACGAGATCGCGTTCGTGGCGTCGCGCGACTCGTTCTACCTCGCCTCGGTCTCCGCGTCGGGCTGGCCGTACGTCCAGCACCGCGGCGGCGCGACCGGCTTCCTCCGCGCCGTCGACCCCTCGACGCTCGCCTTCGCCGATCTGCGCGGCAACCGCCAGCTCCTGACCGCCGGCAACGTCACCGACGACGACCGCGTCTCCCTGTTCCTCATGGACTACGCCGGCCGCCGCCGCCTGACGCTCCTCGGCCGCGCGACCCTCCTCGCGCCCGAGGACGCCCCGGATCTCGCCGCGCTCCTCGTCCCCGAGTCCCTCGCCTCCGAGGTCGAACGCGTCGTCCGCATCCACGTCGTCGCCTTCGACTGGAACTGTCCGAAGCACATCACGCCGCGCGGAGACCGCTGAGGCCCCGAACTCTCCCTTTCATTCGAGATGGACGCCGGTCCCCGCCCCCCCAGTCCCCAGCCCCCAGCCCCTCTCCCCCCTTCACTCCTCCCGCAGCCTCGCCAGCACCGCCTCCAGCTCCGGCGCGAGCGGGGCCGTCACCTCCAGCTCCTCCCCGCGCGGCTCGTGCCGCAGGACGATCCGGTGGGCGTGGAGGAAGAGGCGGTGGAGGTCGAACCGGTCGCGGAACTCCTGGTTCAGACGGCCCTTCCCGTACGTCGTGTCGCCGAGGATCTGGTGGGCGAGATGGGCGAGGTGGCGGCGGATCTGGTGGCGCCGGCCGGTGGTGATCGAGACGCGGAGGAGCGTGGTCCGTCGGAAGCGCTCGACGCAGACGAAGCGGGTGTGCGCCTCGCGGGGGATCCGCTTCTCGTCGGAGAGCGGGCGGTCGGACGCGCCCTCGTCCGGCGCCTCGCCGCGCACGAGGACGAGGTACTCCTTCCTCGCCGCCGCGAGCGCCCCCTGAAGCCAGCGCGCGTCGTCGGGGGACTGGCCGAGCAGCACGACCCCGGACGCGGCCCGATCGATCCGATGCACCGGGTAGAGAGGCCGGCCGACGACCCGCGCCACGGTCTGGAGGAGGAAGACGCGGTCGGTCGACTCGGCGCTCCGGTGGACGAGGAGGCCGCTCGGCTTGTCGACCGCGACGAGGTGTTCGTCCTGGTGGAGGATCGGGATCTCGGGCGGCTCGCGGGCGACCATGCGGCGAGCATACGGCGACGGTGGAGCTTCCGGATCGGCCTCGCGCGACGGCTCGCTAGATTGGACCCCTCGTCCCCGGGAGATTGCCATGCGGTCGGTCGTGTTCGTCCTGTTCGCCGCTTCGCTCGTCGCCTGCGAGATGATCGCCCCGCCGTCGCCGCGGCCGGAGATCGACGGGCCGTACGTGTTCGCCGACGACGGGGTGCCGATCGCGTACGACGTCGCGGGGAGCGGCGCGCCGACGGTGGTGCTGCTGCATGGCTGGTCGTGCGACCGGACCTATTGGCGGGAGCAGGTCGACGACCTCGCCAGGGCGCACCGGGTGATCGCCGTCGACCTCGCCGGCCACGGGGAGTCGGGGGCGAACCGCACGGACTGGACGTTCGAGGGGCTCGCCGACGACGTGATCGCCGTCCTGGAGGAGGAGGACGTGGACGACGCGGTGGTCGTGGGACACTCGATGGGCGGCCCGATCGCGCTCCTCGTCGCCCAGCGGGCCCCCGAGCGGGTCGACGGGATCGTGGCGGTCGAGGCGCTGCACGACGCGGACGCTCCCCGGATGACCGACGAGCAGGCGCGGCCGTTCCTCGGCGCGTACGAGACGGACTTCGCGGGGACGTGCGCGCGGTTCGCCCGCGCGATGTTCCCGGAGGGGACCGACCCGGCGCTGGTCGACGAGGTCGCGGCCGACATGGCGTCCGCGCCGCCGGAGGTCGCCGTCGGGCTGGCGCGGCGCTTCCCCGACTTCGTGCTGAAGGACGCGATGGCCGGGGTGACGGTTCCCGTCCGGAGCATCAACAGCGCCCGGTCGATGCCGACGAACACCGAGGCGAACCGCGAGTACCTCCCGGACTACGACAGCGTCCTGATGGCGAACGTCGGACACTTCCCGATGCTCGAGCGGCCGGTCGAGTTCAACGCCCTCCTGCGCACCGTCCTCGAGGGGATCGGCCGGCAGGAATCGTGACGAGCCTCGTCGTCCTGCCCCTCTCGCTCGTCCTCGCGGCGCCGGCCGCGGACGACGCGTTCGAGGTCCGCGTCGACCCGCGCGTCGAGCTCGTCACCGCGGTCTTCCGGCTGGCCGGGAACCCGGAGTTCACGATGGCGGTGTCGCGCTCGCCGTACTCCGAGGAGTTCGACGCCCGGTTCGCGGAGTTCGCCGACCACCCGGCGGTCGAGGCGGCGCGGCGGCTCCGGGCGGAGCGGGGGATCGGCTACGACGCTCCCGCGACGCTCGCGGTCCACCTGACCGACCTCGAGTCGCTGGGCGAACGGGTGCCGTTCGACCTCCCGCCGGCCCGGCTCGACCCGCGCTGGGACGCGGAGTCGGCGCGGGCGTTCGTCGAGACGCTCGGCGCGTTCGTGGAGGAGACCGGGTTCGCGGCGTGGCTCGAGGCGCACGAGGACCTCTCCGCCGCGGTGGAGGAGCGGCTCCGCGCGTTCCTCGCGCCGCGCCTCCACGCCGAGTGGTTCCCGGAGTTCTTCGGCGGCCCGCCGAAGGGGCGGTGCGTGGTCGTCCCGAGCCTCCTGCAGGGCGGGCACAACTACGGCTGCTCGGTCCGGCTCGAGGACGGGTCGGAGGAGCTCTGGCCGTGCATCGGGCTCTGGTCGTGGGACGACGACGGGCTCCCGGTCTTCGACGACGTCGCGCTCGGGATCGTGGCGCACGAGCTGTCGCACGCGTGGGTCAACCCGATCGTCGACGCGCACGCCGGACTGCTCGACCCGCCGGGGGAGCGGGCGTTCCCGATCGTGCGGCGGGGCCTCACGAACCGGTCGTACGCGACGGGTCGGATCGTGACGTACGAGACGGTGGTCCGGGCGGCGGTGATCCGCTGGCGCCTGGCGCACGAGGGGAGGGCGGCGGCCGCGCGGCAGGTCGAGTCGGACCGCCGCGAGGGGTTCTCGTGGACCGGCGGGCTCGCCGAGCGGCTGACGGCGTACGAGGAGGACCGCGCGGCGTATCCCGACCTGTCGGCGTTCGTGCCGGAGATCGAGCGGTTCCTCGGCGAGCTCGCGGACGGGGCGGAGCGGGCGGCGGCGCGCGGGGACGTCCCGGCCGGAGAGGCGCCGCGCGTGGCGAGCCTCTCGCCCGCGGACGGGGCGACCGACGTCCCGCCGGGGGCGGGGACGCTCCGGATCGAGTTCGACCGCCCGATGGAGCCGGGGATGTCGATGATGATCCTCTCGGACCTGCCGTTCCCGAAGGTGACGGGGAAGCCGTCGTGGGACGCCGCGGGGAAGGCGCTGACCGTCCCGGTGACGTTCGAGGCGGGCCGCGCGTACGGGTACTCCCTGAACCGCCCCGGCGGCGGAGGCTCTTTCCGCAGCCGCGACGG
>JBICIB010001044.1:0-5176 GCA_043101415.1 Planctomycetota bacterium JB042
TCTGCGACGACGACGCGCTCCGCCGGCTCGAGCGGCGCGAGCGGACCGGAGGGGCCCGCGCGTTCGTCAAGGTGCTCGAAGGCGCGCGGGCGGCGCCGGCCGCGCCCGGCCTCGTCGGGCTCTGGAACGAGCCTCGGTTCGTGAAGCGGCGGCTGCGCCGGCTGCTCGAAGATCCGACCGGTCCGGCGGCGGGGCGGGCGTTCCTCGCGCTCTCCGTCGTGGTGGCGCTCGCGCTCCCCGCGGCGCGGTCGCTGGTCGGACCGCTCCCCGTCGCGACGCCCGGTCCGGACGAGACGGCGGAGCGGGCGGTCGCCTGGTTGATCGCGCATCAGCTCGGCGACGGACGTTGGGAGGCGGGACACGCGAAGCGCCGGGAGCATGCCGGGACGAACGACGTCGGCGTCACCGCGCTCGCCGCGATGGCCCTCCTCGACGCCCCGTCGAGTTCCTCGGACGTCGACGCCGCGGTCGCCGCGGCCGTCCGGTACCTCCTCGTGATCCAGGAGGCGGAGACGGGCCTCCTCGGCGACCAGGGCGGACTGAAGTTCGTCTACAACCACGGCTACGCGACGCTCGCGCTGGCGCGGGCGCGAGTCGCCCGCGCCGGGCTCGTCCCGCGCGCGCGGCTCCAGGCGGCGGTCGACTTCATCGAGGCGACCCGCAACCCGCGCGGCGGCTGGCGCTACGGCACCGTGCCCGACGGGCAGAACGACACCTCGGTCACCGGCCTCATGCTGCACGCCCTCGCCGCCGCGCGCGACGCGGGGGCGGTCGTCGATCGGTCCGCGTTCGAGGACGGGCTGCGGTACCTCGACGCGATGACCGACCGCCGCACCGGGCGCACGGGGTACGCCACGAAGGGGCGGTGGTCGGCGCGGCTCACGGCCGACACGGCCGAGGCGTTCCCTCCCGACCGGACCGAGGCGCTCACGGCGGTCGCCCTCTCCGCGCGGCTCGCCGTCGGCCTCGACGGGGCCGAGGCGCCGGAGCTGGCGCGGAGCTTCGCGCTGCTCGACGCGCGGCCGCCGGAGTGGGCCGGCGGCGGCGTCGACTTCTACTACTGGTGGTACGGCACCGAGGCGATGCGCCGCCTCGGGGGCGAGGCGTGGATCGAGTGGCGGGACCGCCTCGTCGAGACCCTCACCGATCGCCAGACGACGGCCGGCGAAGCCGCCGGTTCGTGGCCGGCCGAGGACGCCTGGAGCGGGCTCGGCGGCCGGGTGTACGCCACGGCGCTGAACCTCCTCAGCCTGCGCGCCGCCACCCGCTGACCCTCACGCGTCCTCCGCCAGGGCCCTCATCTTCTCGTAGTAGTTCAGGCGGAGCCACGTCGCGACTCCCTCGTCCTCGATCCAGAGCCCGGTCATCGACCGGTAGGCGAGCTTCCCTCCGAGTTCGACCGTGAGCAGCACCCGGTCCGAGTCGAAGATGCAGAGGTTCGCGAACGGGAGCGGGCGGCCTCGCTCGATGCGGAACGTGGTCCAGCCGGTCGGGATGTCGGCGTCGACGAAGTCGGCGTACGCTCTCATCGCCGCCGAGTCGACGTTGGTGATCCGCTCGGCCTGGTGCCCGTCCTTCAGGCACCACTCGCGGAGCCCCTCGTACCAGCGGACCGAGCTCGCCGACGGGTTGTGATACACGGGTCGGCCGTTCGGGCCGAGCTTGACCGTCCCGTCCGGTTCGGTCTCCACCGGCGGAGCCTCCCGAAGCTGCATGAGACGGATGCAGGTCGCGCTCTCCCTCGCGCGGTTCAGCGTGGCGAACAGGTCGTCGACCGTCTCGATCTTCCTCACGCTCGCCGAGGAGAGCGCGCCCGGCAGCAGCTCCATCACGCGATCGACGGACGCTCCGATCCTCGCCACGTCGTCGTCCGCGCGCCGGGACCTCCGGAGCTGGACGTGCACCAGGAGGCAGAGCATCCCGAGGAAGAGCGCCGCGAAGTAGAGGCTGATCTGTCCGAGCGCGGCGGCTTCGAAGAAGAGCCCGGTCACGGTGAGGCCGACCGCGGTCGTCACCAGGATGTAGCTGAGCGGCCGGGAGAGCGCGACCTCCTCCAGGGCGTTCGGGTGGCGGAAGATCCAGGCGGTGACCGCGAGCAGGACGAGGATCGCGACGACCAGCCCGACCTTGCGGCCGAGCTCTCCTCCGGCGGCGGCGTCCGCGGCGAGGAAGAGCGTGACCCCGCTCACCGCGTCACCACGAGGAGGCCGGCGCTGACGGCGAACCAGGCGGCGAGGCCGGCCACGATCGCGGCGGTCGTCGAGGTCCGGTCGAGCGACACGTGGACGGCCAGGGTCATGGCGAGGAGTCCGACCAGGCCGATCGCGATGCCGCCGAGGCCGCTCCGCACGCCGGCCGCCCCGGCGACGTTCGCGAGGATGAACAGCCCCGCGATCGAACGGACCGGGATCATCGAGAGGACTCCCGCGATCTTCGACTGGTTCAGCTCGCCGAGCGCCTTGATGGCGACCGCGCTCAGGCCGGTGACCAGGAAGACGAACGCGTACTCACCGAACTTCGACATGGCGACTCCGTTCGAGGGCTCGAGAGGGCCCCGCGGGACAGCATGGGAAACGAGGGCGACGCGTCAAGCCGGCGGCCGGAACACCGCGAGCCAGACCGTCTCGGTGTCCGGGGCCGTCCGGTCGACACGGTGCCGGACGCGGGCGGGGATGTCGAGGTGATCGCCCGGTCCGAGTTCGACGGTCCGTCCGTCGGCGAACCGGAGCGTCGCGCGTCCGGCGAGGACGGCGACCCACTCGTCCTCGTCCTGGTCGTACCAGAACCCGTCCGGCGACCGGTGGCCGCGGGAGACGATCCGCTCGACGCGCACGCCTTCGGAACGGGCGAGGAGGTCGACGCGCTCCTCGGGGAGCGCGCGCGGGATGTCGTCGAACAGGTTCGCCACGTCCACGTCCGTCCCTCCGCGCCACCGTCGGCCCGCCGGGAGGGTAGCATGCGCCCCTCGCACGCTCCGGGGCTCCTCGTGCCGACACTCGCCGCCCTCCTCGTCGCCGCGTCCGCGCTCGCGTCCGAACGGACGCTCGCGCCGGATCGGCCGATCACGGGGACGATCGACGAGTCCGCGGTCGCGGTGACGTCGCCCGGACTCGATGCGGGGACCGACGACGCGGGGCCCGCTCGCGGCGTCGCGTTCGCGCTCGCGCCCGAGCTCGCCGGGCCGGTGACCCTGACCCTGCGCGGGTGGGGGTTCGACGGCTACCTCGTCGTCCGGGACGCGGCGGGCGAGGTGATCGCGGAGGACGACGACGGCCACTGCTGGGTCCACGCGAGAGTCGTCCTCGCCGACGCGGCCGCGGCGCGGTCGGTCTGGGCGGTGGCGCTCCACGGCGGCGTCGGCGACTTCGTGCTCCGGGCGACGGCGGGCGAGGCGGCGCCGCCCGGCCCCGACGAAGAGCGGCGGCTCCTGGAGGACGACGCCGACCGCACGCTCGCGGCGCTCCGCGGCGGCGCGCCAGTCGACGACCTCGTCCTCCGCTCGCTCGCGTCGTCGCTCCTCGACCTCGAGGCGCCGCGTCGGCCGGCGGAGCTGCTGCGGGAGGTCGTGCGGCTCCGCTCGGCGCGGCTCGGCGAGCGACACGAGCGGGTCGGCGTGGCGCTGAACGACCTCGGCCTCGCGCTCTCCGACGACGGCGAGTTCGAAGCCGCGCGCGACACCCTCCGCCGCGCGCTCGACGTGCTGACCGAGGCCGTCGGCGAGGAGCACCGGAACACCCTGTCGACGATCGGGAACCTCGGCACCGTCGAACGGTCGCTCGGCGAGCTGGCGTCGGCGGAGCGGCTCTTCGCGAGGGTCGTCGCCGCGAAGGAGCGGGCCGACCCGCCCGATCCGGTCGACCTCGCGAGCGCGCGGCTGAACCTCGCGGTGGTGCGGCTCGATCGGGGGGAGCTCGACGCCGCGGCGTCGCCGCTCACGGAGGCCGCCGACGTGTTCGACGCGGCTCTCGGTCCCGAGCACGGGCTGACCCTGATCGCGCGGTCGCACCTCGCGACGCTCCACCAGGCGCGCGAGCGCCACGACCTCGCGCTCCCGCTCCTCGACGCGATCCTCGACGCCCACCGGCGGCGGCTCGGCGACGAGAACCCGCAGACCGCGCTCTCGAGGAACAACCGCGCGGTCTGTCTCCGGAACCTCGACCGCCTCGACGAGGCGCGCGACGAGTACGAGCGGGCGGTCGACGTGTTCGAGCGGACGGTCGGCGCCACGCACCCGCGCACGCTCCACACGCTCCGGAACCTCGGCCAGGTCCTCGTCGGCCTGGCGGACCTCGCCCGGGCCGCCCGCGTGCTCGAGGAGGTCGTCGACCGCCGCCGCGCGCGGTGGGGGGACGACCATCCGGACACCGCGGTGGCGATGACGACGTACGCGGGGGTCCTGCGCCGCCTCGGGCGGCCGGACGAGGAGCGACGGATGCTCGAGGACGCCGTCGCGGTCCTCGAGCGGCGCCTCGGTCCGGACCACCCGAGCACTCTGTTCGCGTCCAACGAACTGGCGATCACCCGGGGGAACGACGGCGACGTCGCGGGTTCGCTCGATCTCCTGCGGCGCGTCGCTCGGTCGCGCGAGCGGCGCCTCGGGGACGATCACCCCGAGACGCTCGTCGCGCGGGTGAACGAGGCGTACGCGCTCCACCGGCAGGGCGAGTCGGAGGCGGCGCTCGGGATCCTCGAGCGGTGCGTCGACGGGTTCGAGGCCGGTCTCGGTCCGGACCACCCGGAGACGCTCGGCGCGCTCGACACGCTGGTCGTCGTCCTGCACGGCTCGGGCCGGCACGCCGAGGCGAGGGCCGCCGCCCTCCGGTCGCTCGACGGGACGGCGCGTCGGCACCTCGATCGACTCGCCGCGCGCACGGAGGAGGAGCGTCTGCGGGCGGTCTCCGCGGACGCGTCGCGGCTGTCGTGGCTGCTCAGCCAGCCGATCGACGCCGGCACGCTGCGCGCCGAGCACGAGGCGGTCCTCCGGTGGAAGGGGCAGGTGGCGCGGAGCCTCCGGCGGGACCGCGAGGCGCTCCTCGACGAGGCCGACGGAGGGCTGCGGCGCGAGATCGACCGGCTGAGCGGGCGGCGGCGTCGACTCGCGCGGGCGACCGCGGATCTCTCCCTCGGCGCCGAGGAGGAGGTGCGGCGGCTCCGCGACGAGGTCGACGACCTGGAG
>JBICIB010001045.1:0-4211 GCA_043101415.1 Planctomycetota bacterium JB042
GGGCGCGAGGTTCATGCGTGCTCCTTCCGGGGCAGTGTACGTCGCGTGGCCGGGTAAAGTGACCTCATGGTGCGACGCACGCGGCCGCCGTCGGTCGGCGACACGATGGTCTCGAAGGCCGGCCTCCTGATGGTCGTCGCCGTCGTCGGCCTCGGCGCGCTCGCGCAGTGGGGACACTCGACCGGGCGGACCTGGCTCCTCTGGGTCGCCGGTCTCGCGGCGCCGGTCGTGGTCGTGTTGCTGAACCACGCGGGACCGAAGCGCCCGCCTCGAGAGACGCGGTGAGCGGAGACGCCGTCAACGGCTGGACCGGCGGGCAGATCAGCCTCGTCCGCGTCCTCGTCGCGCTCGTGGCGATGACGCACGCGCCGCCGTGCGAGGACCTCCTCCGGTGCCTCGCGGTCGCCGCCCTCTCGATCGCGTTCCTTCTCGGCTGGCACTGGCGTCTCGCCGGCTTCGCGATCCTCTCGGTGATCCTCGCGACCCGCGACGGCGGGACGGTCGGCGTCCATGGACCGATCCTCCTGCTCGTCTTCACGCCCGGCGTCCCGTACGGCGCGTGGCCCGCGCGCGGCCGTCCCGACCCGGACGGCGGCTTCCGGCTCGGCCGCGTCTTCCTCCTCGTCGCCCGCGGCCTGGTCCTGCTCTCCGCGTTCTCGCTCTGGCGCGGACACATGGACCCGGACCTCGGCCTCGTCCTCCTCCTGCTCCTCGCCTGCGACCCGGCGTGGATCCCGGGGACGCGCGCCGACGGCGAGGAGCGCCTCTTCTACGACGGCGACTGCGGGCTCTGCCACCGCTTCGTCCGGTTCCTCCTCGCCGAGGACCGCCACGCGACGCTCCGCCTCGCGCCGCTGCAGGGGGAGACGTTCGCCGCGACGATCCCCGACGAGGAGCGCGCCGCCCTCCCCGACAGCCTCGTCCTCCGGACCGCCGACGGCCGGACCCTCACGCGGACCGCCGCCGTCGTCCACGCGCTCTCCCGCCTCGGCGGCCTCTGGCGCCTCGCCGCCGCGCTCCTCCGCGTCGTCCCCCGCCCCCTCCGCGACCTCGGCTACGACCTCGTCGCGAAGGTGAGGAAGCGAGTGTTCCCGGCGCCCGAGGGCGTCTGCCCGATCGTCCCGCCGGACCTGGCGGCGCGGTTCGATCCGTAGGGGGGCCGGGGGCTGGAGGCGGCCCCGAGGTTACGCCGTGGTCCGGTCCCCCATGTCCCCGGACGCACAACCCCCGGCCCCCGGCTCTCACGCCCCTCCCCCTCCCCGCCGGTCCGGCATCACGAACACGCGCTTCGCGAGCGGCGACGTCAGCGTCTCCTCCCGGTACAGGTCCTTCAGCCCCGCGCCGTGCCAGTCGAGGAGGTCCGCGTTCGCCGCGGCGAACTCCTCGAACGTGGCGCCGGCGCCGCGGGTCGCCACGCGCTCGGCGATGCGGAGGACGTACGCCCAGGTGACCGTCCGGTGGTACAGGTCGGGGGCGTCGTTCGCGGCGGCGAGCGCGCGGATGCCGTCGTCCATCCGGCGGAGCGCCTCCAGCGGCTCGTGCCGGACGACGAGGGCCCAGGCGACGTGCACGTGGTCCCGGTGGCGGAACGTGCCGGGCGGGAAGTCGGCGCGCGCGAACCGGTCGAGGAGCGCGTCGTCGGCGGGGTCGAGGCGGGGGGATTCGGCGGCCATCCCCCGATGATAGAGTCGATCGAATGGTGCGTCCGTCCTCGCTCGTCCCGTGTCTCCTCCTCGCCGCGTGCTCCCGCGGGGGCGACGAGTCGACGCCGGGCGTCGGGCCGACCGCGTCCGATCCGGCGGCGGCTGCGGAACGGGCGGCCGAGGTCACGGCCCGGTTCGTCGACGTCGCGGGGCGGCCGGTCCGCGTCCGCGCGTGCGGTCCCTCGGACGGCGTGCCGGTCGTCCTGCTGCACGGGGGGCGCTTCTCGTCCGCGACGTGGGAGGAGAACGGAACGCTCGCCCACCTCGGCGGCGCCGGGCTGCGCGCCGTCGCGATCGACTGCCCGGGGTTCGGCGAGTCGGAGGCGAACGACCTCGAGCCGGTGCCGTTCCTCGACGCGCTGCTCGACCGGCTCGCGCTCGACCGGGTCGTGCTCGTGTCGCCGTCGATGAGCGGGAAGTTCTCGCTCCCGTTCGTCGCCGCGCGCCCCGAGCGGCTGCGCGGCTACGTGCCGGTGGCGCCGGCGTGGATCGACGAGCACGGGGACGCGCTCGACGGTTCGTCGGTCCGGACGCTCGTGGTCTGGGGGACCGAGGACGACGTCTTCCCGGTGGAGGAGGCGGCGCCGTTCGCGGCGCGGTTCGAGGACGCGGAGACGCTCCTGCTCGAGGGGGCGTCCCACCCGGCGTACCTCGATCGGCCGGACGCGTTCCACGCCGCGCTGGTCCGGTTCGCGCAAGGGGACGACCGATGAGCCGGCGGGTCCGTTTCAAGGTCTGCTGCATCGCCGACCCGGCGGAGGCCGCGCTCGCCGTCCGGTACGGCGCGGCCGCCCTCGGCCTGGTGTCGCGGATGCCGAGCGGCCCCGGCGTCGTCGACGACGCCACGATCGGCGACGTCGCGCGCGGCGTCCCGCCGGGCGTGGCGCGGTTCCTCCTCACCAGCGAGACCGATCCGGACGCGATCGCCGACCAGCAGCGCCGCCTCGGCGTCGACGTGCTGCAGCTCGTCGATCGGGTCGAACCGGACGTCCTGCGCGCGCTCCGCGCCGCCCTCCCGGGGGTGCGGCTGGTCGCCGTCGTCCACGTCACCGGGCGCCCCTCGCTCGACGAGGCGGTCGCGCTGGCGCCGCTCGTCGACGCGCTCCTCCTCGACTCGGGGAACCCCGACCTCGCGGTGAAGGAGCTCGGCGGCACCGGCCGGACGCACGACTGGGAGGTGAGCGCCGCGATCGTCGACGCGGTCCGCGTCCCGGTCTGGCTCGCCGGCGGCCTGAACCCGGAGAACGTCGCCGCGGCGGCGGCGCGCGTCCGCCCGTTCGGCGTCGACGTCTGCTCGGGGCTCCGGACCGACGGCCGACTCGACGAGGGGAAGCTCCGTGCTTTCGCGACCGCGCTCGACGCGGTCCGGGGCGTCGAGTGAAGTTCCCCGCCGCCCTCCTCCTCGCCGCGACGACGGGAGCGTTCATGGGACCGAGCGACGACACGACCGCCGCCCCCGCCCCCCGGCCGGTGCACGCCTGGCGTCCGGTCGTCGATCCGGGCGTCGCCGCGCCGCGGCTCGAGGGGGCGCCGCTCTCGTTCGACGGGACGTTCGACGAGGCGATCGTCTCCTGGAACGTCGAGGTCGAGGACGAGGACGGCTTCGTCGTCGACGTGCGGGTCGGCCGGGACGGGACGTGGTCGCCGTGGCTCCGGATCGGGTCGTGGGGGAGCGGCCGGCCGGACGTCGACACGCCGACCCGGTTCGAGGGCGGCGCGGTCGACGTCGACGTCTTCCGCTCCGACGAGCGGTGGGACCGGCTCGCGTGGCGCGTCGTCGCCGCGCGCCGCGCGGTCGTGCGACGGATCGACGTCACCGTCACCGACCGGAGCGGAAACGAGGTCGGCCGCCTCGCCCCCGCGCCGGACCCGTTCGCGCCGCCTCCCGCGCCGTTCCGCCTCGACGTCCCGTTCCGGAGCCAGTTCGACGAGGCCCCCGACATCCGCCGCAAGGTCTGCTCGCCGACCTCGGTCGCGATGGTGCTCGAGCACCACGGCGTCGACGTCGAGACCGCCGCGCTGTCCGCCCTCCTGAAGGACCCGGACCACGGCATCTACGGCAACTGGGCCCGCGCGGTCCAGGGCGCGTTCGTCCACGGCGTCCCCGGCCGCCTCCGCCGCTTCGCCGACTGGAACGACGTCCGCGACGCGCTCGCCGCCGGCCGCCCCCTGATCGCCAGCATCGGCGTGAACGAGGGCGAGCTGACCGGCGCGCCGTACACCCGGACGCGCGGCCACCTCCTCGTGCTCCGCGGCTTCGACGCGGCGGGGAACGTCGAGGTGAACGACCCCGCCGCCGAGACCGCCGAGGCCGGACGGACGGTCTACCGGCGCGACGAACTCGACCGCGTCTGGATGCTCCGCGGCGGCACGGCGTACGAGATCGGAACGCGTTCGGGATAGGTCTGCGCGTTCGCCACGGCGGCGGGGCGGGCGGAGGAGGTGTCTCCGACCCGCTCACGTCCTCGCGCGATGCGTCGGGCGTGGTCTCCGCGAAGGGACGAGTCG
>JBICIB010001046.1:0-3150 GCA_043101415.1 Planctomycetota bacterium JB042
ACTCGCTGCGGGCGGCCGGCCCGAACCGCGTGTCGACCCTCGGGGCGCCCGACGCGGGTGCCCCGACGAGTTCGAACCGGAGAACACGACGATGATCCTCGAACCTGCCCCCGCCCCTCTGCGGGACGACGGGGTCCGTCTGCATCCGCCGCCGCGGGCGCCCTGGAGGTGACCGGGGGCGGCGGGGGGGGGGGGGGCGAGCGGACGCCCTTCACTCCACCCGGAGCCAGAGCCCGTTCGTCGCCGAGAACCCCCGCGGCTCGCCGGCGTCGGCGGCGAAGAGCTGAACCGCCGCCTCGGTCGGGAAGACGGGGGAGACCGGGATCGCGACGGCGAGGGAGAGCGCTCCGGTCGTCGAGAGGCTTCCGACCGAGATCGGGCCGAGCAGCGGCGGGGCGAGGTGGAGACAGTCCGTCGTCGGGGGGAGCGGGGCCGCGACGCCGACGAGCAGGAGGGCCGTCGCGCCCGGGAGGCCGCCGTCGAGCCGGAACGTCACCGTCCCGCCGGGGACCGGAAGCCCGACGCCGGTCAGGCGGGGAGTGCGGCCGCCGCTCCCGGCGCAGCCGGCGCCGAACGAGAACTGGCCGGCGGTGCCGGCGGCGCGTTCCTGCAGGACGGGCCGGTCGGAGCCCGGGGAGACCGAGATCACGTCGGGGCGGTGGTCGCCGTTCCAGTCGGCCACGGCGAGGTCCTCGATCGGCGCCTCGATCACGGACCGCTCGATCGGCCCCCCGTAGCCACCGACCCCATCGGCCCGGATCACGAGCAGCTCTTCGCCGTCGCGGCCGAGCAGGTCCGGATACCCGTCCCCGGTCACGTCGTGGAGACGGCGCAGCTCACCGGGCCCGGAGGACGAGACCACGGCGGCCGCGCCGAACCCCGACGGCGAGCCGAGGAAGACCGAGACGCCGAGCCCGCCGGCCGGGAGCTCGCTGTTGCTCGTCACGAGGTCGACGTGGCCGTCCCGGTCGACGTCGTCGGCGAAGACGCGGGTCGCCACCGCGTTGGCGCCGAGCGCGAGCGAGGTCGGGGCGCCGAGGCCCCCGGCGCCGTCGCCGAGCACGACGTCGACGAACGCCGCTCCGACGCGGGTCAGCGCCACGTCGAGGTCGCCATCGCCGTCGAGGTCGGCGAGGACATGGGCGAGTCCGACGGGGAGCCAGGCCGCGGCGGGGCCGAACCCGCCGTTCCCGTCGTTCAGGAAGCGGGAGGCTCCGACGACGGGCATCCAGGCGACGAGGTCCGGGTCGCCGTCGCCGTCGAGATCGCCGGCGTCGACGTCGCTCGGAGGCTGCGGGAGCGGGATCGCGGCCGCCGCGCCGAACCCGCCGGCGCCGTCGCCGAACGCGAGGCCGAGATCGAGGGATCCGGCGCGCGCGCCGACGAGGTCCCGATTCCCGTCGCCGTCGAGGTCGACGATCGCGACGCCGCGGACGTCGCTCCACGGGAGCGCGGTCTGGAGCGTGAGCCCGCCGTGGCCGTCGCCGAGGCTGACCGTGATCAGGTTCCGGGTCCCGTGTCCGACGACGAGGTCCGGGAGCTGGTCGGCGTTCAGATCGGCCGTCGCGAGGGAGGTCGCGTTCGTGAACAACGTGACCGGCTGCCTCGGGTAGGCGACCCCGCCGCCGGCGAGGCCCGGGAACCGGAGGAGCTCCCCGGGGCGCGTGACGAGCAGGTCGTCCCGGCCGTCGCCGTCGTCGTCCTGGAACCAGAAGCCGGTCGCCGTGGTGTTCGGGAGCGGGGACACCGCCGGAAGGAACACGCCCGGCGCGCTCGAGGGGAGGAGCTGGAAGGTCGGACCGAGGACCAGGTCGGCACCGGGCTGCCCGTCGACCTCCGCGATCAGGATCCGCTCCACGAGGCCGGCGGCGGCCACGCTCTGGCTCGAGGCGATGCCACCGGTTCCGGTTCCGTAGTGGATGTCGACACCGGCGTAGCGTCCCAGGACGACGTCCGGCACCCCGTCCTCATCGATGTCGCCGCTCTCGATGACTTCCGAGCCCGTCCCGATCACGTGCGTGATCAGGCCGGTGTAGCCGCCGGAGCCGTCCGCCAGCGCGATGCGGAAGGTGTCGGCCGCGGAGCCTCTCCACAGGACGAGCACGTCGACGTCGCCGTCGTTGTCGACATCATCGATCGCGACCTTCTGCGGGGAGTTCGACGCGGTGCCCGTCGGCACCGTGATCGACCCGGCGAGACCGAGAGCGCCGGTTCCGTCGCCGACCCAGCTCCCGACGGAGCGGGTGATCGATCCCTGCACGTTCTTGATGTTCAGCGCGGCGACGTCGGGGATCCCGTCGCCGTCCAGGTCGGCCACGCGGCCGCTGACGTACGTGCCCCCCGCGTTCGTCCCGGTCGACACCGAGAACTTCGCGGGAGGCACGAAGCCGGTCAGGACGGTGATGCCGTAGTCCTGGATGCAGACGACGTCGTTCAGCCCGTCCAGCGTCATGTCCGTGATGAACACTTCGTACTGCCCGCATTCGGCGGCGAGGCTGACGTTCATCTTGTTCAGGGGTCCGAACGGACCGCTCGGCGTCCCGAGGGCGAGGTGACCGCATGAGTAATAGTCGTATCCGCTGATGCAGCAGGTCTCCACGATGCCATCCGCAACGCCGTCCCCGTCGACGTCCCCGACCGCGGTCGTGGCCAGGAAGTAATAGGTCCCGAACGGGAGTTAGGCCTTCTTGGCCACGACCGGGTAGAGCTGGGCCGCGGCGATCGGTGCGGCGCTCGTCATCGAGAGGACGACGAGCCAGGAGCGGGCGAATGGGGGGGCACGCATCGTTTCCTCCCGGGCGGCGTGACGAGGAGCGGGTGGCGCTCCGAGGCGGGATCACGGACTCCCCGGGGGCCGTTTCCCATTGTCCACCGACCGTGATCCGCCGCAAGAGGCCGCGGAGGGGACGTCCCCCGCGGCCGGCCCGGGGCCGAGGCCGGAGCCGGGAGAGGGGGCCGGGCGCCTCCGGCTCGCCCGCCGGCAGCGAGGGCGCTCCTCGCCGCGGCCGCCCTTCCCGCCCCCCGGGTTCGGCTTGTTCGCCTGCCCCGCATGCGGTTGAATGGACCGCTTTGCACGCCCCCTCGAAAACCGGAGGTCCAGCTTTGTCCGAGATCCGCAAGGTCGGCGTCGTGGGATGCGGTCTCATGGGG
>JBICIB010001047.1:0-4361 GCA_043101415.1 Planctomycetota bacterium JB042
TGCCGCCCGTGGAGCGTGCCGAACGCCCCCTCCCTCTCCCGATCCCGGCGGACCGTGGCCGACGAACGCCCCGCGGCCGAATCCCCGTTCACCGCCCCGCGCGCAGCGGACCCCCGCGAAGCGGCCCGACGCTCCACGCGCAGTGCCCCCCGCCCCGCGCAGCGGTGTCACAGCCCCGCGCAGCGACCAGAGCCCAGCGCAGCGCCGACAATGTCGTACTCGCGCCAGTTCACCGCATCGAAGTGCCACCACTCCGTCCCGATCCCCTCGAACCCCTCCGCCTCCATCGCGGCGCGCAGCCGGTCGCGGTTCGCGGTCGCGGCGTGGGTCGCGCCGGCGTAGTCGCGGTGCGCAGCCTCGGTGAAGTCGTCGTGGTCGGTCGGCATCTCGAGCCTCCGGCCGGCGGCGTCGACCAGCGTGACGTCGACGGCGGCGCCGCGGTTGTGGCGCGAGCCCCGGTCGGGAGGAGCGACGTAGCGCGGGTCCGGGACGAGCTCCCACATCCTGCGCTGCACCGAGAGCGGGCGGTAGCCGTCGAACACGAGCAGGCCGAGCCCCTCGGCCGCGAGCCGGTCCTGCACGCGGGCGAGACGGTCGGCGACCGACGCGCGGAGGAGGCAGACGTCGGAGGCGTAGAGACGTTCGCCGGTGAAGTTGTCGTCCGTCGCGTACCGGATGTCGAACCGGATCCCCGGGTGGACGTCGGCGACCGGGACCAGCGGCTCGTCGGAGCGCGCGGACGCCGCGGTCTCGTCCGAGCCGGCGCAGCCGACGACGAGGAGCGCGGCGGACAGCGCGGCGGCGTGAACTCGTCTCATGCGACTCCTCCCTCGCTCCTCGTTCGACAGCCGGACCTCCCCACGCTACCCTCCGCGCCGGACATGCAGCCCCCCTCCCGCGAGTTCCGGGTCGACCGCCTGCGGGTGGTGATCCACGCCACGCCGGTCGCGGCGGCCGCGGCCGTGTCGGCCGAGATCGCGGCGCGGCTGGCGGAGGCGCCGGCGACGGTCCTGGGGCTCGCCACCGGACGCACGCCGATCCCGGTCTACGAGGACCTCGTCCGGCGGCACCGGCGCGGCGAGATCTCGTTCGCGCGGGCGACGACGTTCAACCTCGACGAGTACTGGCCGATCGATCCGGGCGACGAGGCGAGCTTCCGCCGGTTCATGGAGGAGAGGCTCTTCTCCCTCGTCGACCTCCCCGCCGAGCGCCGGCACCTCCCGGACGGGGCGGTCGCGGAGGCGGACGTCGAGCGCGCGTGCCGCCGCTACGAGGAGGCGATCGCGGCGGCCGGGGGCGTCGACCTCCAGCTCCTCGGCGTCGGCCGGAACGGTCACCTCGGGTTCAACGAGCCGGGCTCCGCGTTCGACTCGCGGACGCGTCGCGTGCGGCTGTCCGAGTCGACGCGGGCGGCGAACCGGGAGGCGTTCGCGCCGGGCGCCGTGCCGCGGCACGCCGTGACGATGGGGCTCGGCACGATCCTCGAGGCGCGGCGGCCGATCGCGCTCGCCACGGGCCGTACGAAGGCGGAGGCCGTCGCGCGGGCGCTCCTCGGAGCGGCGGGCGTCGACGTGCCGGCGTCGGCGCTCCGGACGCACCGGGGCGCCGCGCTGCACCTCGACGCGGCGGCGGCGGAGGCGATCCCCGCCGCGCTTTGAATCGCCGTTCCGATTCTGGTTCACTCCGCGGCGATGTCGTCCGTTCCGCCTCTGCTCGGGGCCGCCCAGCTCACCGCGCTCGACTGGGGCGTCATGCTCGCGTACTTCGTGGCCACGACCTGGATCGGCGCGCGCCTCGCGGGCGAGCAGGCGACGATCCGCGACTTCTTCCTCGGCGGGCGGAAGCTGCCGTGGCCCGCCGTCGCCGGGTCGATCGTGGCGACGGAGATCAGCGCGGTCACGTTCGTCTCCGTCCCGTTCGTGGTGTTCCGCGACGGCGGGGACTTCACGTACCTGCAGCTCGGCGTGATCGGCTCGCTCCTCGCCCGCCTCGTCGTCGGGTACGTCCTGGTCCCCGCGTACTACCGGCGCGAGATCTTCTCGCCGTACGACTACATGGGGAACCGGCTGGGGCCGGGCGTGCGGCGGGTGACGACCGCCCTCTTCTCGCTCGGCGGGATCCTCGCCCAGTCGGCGCGGGTCTACCTGACGGCGATCGTGCTGGAGCTCCTGCTCGCGGAGTCGGTGTACGGCCCGCTCGAGGCGGCGACCGGGATCTCGACGCTCGCCTGGGCGATCGGGACGATCGGCGTGGTCGCCATCGCGTGGACGCTGCTCGGCGGGATCAGCACGGTCATCTGGACGGACGTCGCCCTGTTCCTCGTCTTCCTCGGCGGCGCCGTGGCCGCGATCGTCGTGATCGCGCTCCGGCTCGACGGCGGGTTCGCGGAGATCGTCGACGTCGGACGGGCGGCCGGGAAGTTCCGGTTCCTCGACGCCGCCCCCGACCCGACGAAGACCTACACGATCTGGACCGCGGCGATCGCGAGCACCTGGTTCATGACCGGGATCTTCGGGACCGACCAGCTCATGGCGCAGCGGATGTTCTGCTGCCGATCGGAGCGCGACGCGCGGAAGGCGATCGTCGCGAGCTGGCTCGGGAACGGCGTCACGGCGACGGTGATGCTCGTTGGGGTCGGGCTGTTCGCCTTCTATCGCGCGTACCCGATGGAGGGGGAGACCGCGGCGCTCTTCGCGGCGAACCCGGAGCGGATCTTCCCGATCTTCATCCTCGAGGAGATCCCGCCCGGACTGACCGGGCTGATCCTCGCCGGGATCTTCGCCGCCGCGATCTCGAGCCTCGACTCGATCCTCGCCGCGCTCAGCCAGACCACGATGTCGGCGTTCGTGCTCCGGGACGGCGACGCGGCGGCCGCGACCGAGGACGACGAACGAAGGCACGTCCGATGGAGCCGCCTGCTCGTGATCGGCTGGGGCCTCGCCCTCTGCGGGGCCGCGCTCGTGGCCGAGAAGGTGCACGCGTTCTATCCGTCCCTCCTCGACCTCGCGCTGGCGCTCGCCGCGTACACCGCGGGCGGCCTGCTCGCCGGGTTCCTCCTCGCGTTCCTGCCGCTCCGGACCGACGGGACCGGGTTCCTCTGGAGCGCACCGCTCTCCGTCCTCCTCGTCCTCGCGCTGGTCTGGCCGCAGACCTGGGCGACGTGGGTCCTCGCCGCCGGCGCCGCGGTGGCGATCGGGACGTGGCTCGTCGTCGGGCGGCGCCGCGTCGAGCGCGGGTTCGCCACGAAGACCGCCCTCCTCGTCCTCGCGCTCGCCGTCCTGTTCGTCGTGCAGCGCGAGGCGTCGTTCCCGACCGAGGACGGCGGGACGGCGCGGATCGCCTTCCCGTGGTGCGCCCCGGCGGGGACCGTCTACGCGCTCGTCCTCGCCCTCCTCCTCGGCAACCGCCGGCCCGATCCTCCGGAGTCGACATGATCGTCCGCCCGCTCGCCCTGCTCGCCCTGCCGCTCGCGGCGCTCGCGTCCTCCGGTTGCGCCACCCCCCCGCCGCGCGGGGTCGGTCCGGTCCGCGCCCTCTGGGTCACGCGGTTCGACTACCGGACGGCGGACGACGTCCGACGGATCGTCCGGGAGACGAGCGACGCCGGTTTCGACACGCTGATGTTCCAGGTCCGCGGGAACGGGACCGCGTTCTGGCGGTCGGCGCTCGAGCCGTGGGCGGACGAGCTCGGCGGGCGGGACCCCGGGTTCGACCCGCTCGCCGTCGCCGTCGAGGCGGCGCACGCCCGCGGCATGGAGCTTCACGCCTGGGTGAACGTGATGCCGTCGTGGCGCGGCGCGACCCCGCCCTCGAACCCCGCCCAGCTCTACCTCGCCCACCCCGACTGGCACTGGTACGACCGGAGCGGGACGCGACAGCCGCTCGTCGACGGGTTCTACGTCAGTTTGAACCCGTGCCTCCCCGAGGTCCGGCGGTACCTCGTCGACGTCTGCCGGGAGATCGTCGCGGGGTACGAGGTCGACGGCCTGCACCTCGACTACGTCCGGTTCGTCGACGACCTCGTCGAGAAGGACGACTACCCGCGCGACCCGCGCACCGTCGCCCTCTTCCACGCCGAGCACGGGCGGCTGCCGCGGTCGGGCGCCGATCGGGAGTTCGACCGCTGGAAGGGGGAGCAGGTGACGAAGCTCGTCCGGGCGCTCCGGGCGATGGTCGACGAGGAGCGCCCCGATGTCGTCCTCTCCGCGGCGGTCGGCGCCGTCCCCGAGGGGCCGGCCGATCGGCACCACCGCGACAGCGCCGGTTGGGCGCGCGAGGGGCTCGTCGACGCGGTCTTCCCGATGAACTACACCGCCGATCCGGCCGAGTTCGCGCGCCGCGCGGACGCGTGGCGCCGGCTCG
>JBICIB010001048.1:0-2695 GCA_043101415.1 Planctomycetota bacterium JB042
CTCACCAAGGTCCGGATCACCTCGATCAAGGCCTGACCGCCTCCTCCGAAGGCAAGAACCCCAGAGGCTCGCCATGGCGCACAAGAAGGGACAGGGCTCCTCCCGCAACGGCCGCGACTCGAACCCGCAGATGCGGGGGATCAAGCGGTACGCCGGGGAGCAGGTGACCGCGGGGTCGATCCTCGTCCGCCAGGTCGGGACCCGGTACCACCCGGGCCACAACGTCGGACTCGGCCGCGACTACACGATCTTCGCGACCATCGACGGGACCGTGCGGTTCCAGAGCGGCAAGAAGGTCCGGGTCCACGTCGACCCGCTCGCCGACTCGAACTGAACCCGGTTCGACCGACCCGACCGGTCCGCCGGTCGATCGACAGGCGGGGCGCGCCGGCACGGTCCGGCGGCGCCCCGTTCGCGTGCCCGGAGACGCCCCTTGCCGTTCCGTGACGAAGTCCGCATCCGCGTCCGCGCCGGCGACGGCGGGGCGGGGCGCGTCTCGTTCCGGCGCGAGAAGTACGTGCCGAAGGGCGGCCCGGACGGCGGCGACGGGGGGGACGGCGGGAGCGTCGTGATCGAGGTCGACCCGAACCTCGGCTCGCTCGAGGGGATCGACCCGCGGCGCGCGCACCGGGCCGAGGACGGCCGGCCGGGCGGCGGCGCCAAGTGCCACGGGAGGAATGGCGAGGACCTGGTCCTCCGGGTCCCGGCCGGCACGCTGGTCCGGGACGGCGAGCGGGGGCACGTCCTGAAGGACCTCGACCGCGCGGGGGCGAGCGTCGTCATCGCCAAGGGCGGCAAGGGAGGGAAGGGGAACGCCCGGTTCGCGACCTCGACCGACCGGACGCCGACGAAGGCGACCCCCGGCACCCCGGGCGAGGAGCGCTCGCTCCACCTCGAGCTGAAGATCATCGCCGACGTCGGCCTCCTCGGCTTCCCGAACGCCGGCAAGTCGACCCTCCTCCACGCCCTCTCCGGCGCGAATCCCCAGGTCGGCGCCTACCCGTTCACGACCCTCACCCCGAACCTCGGGATCCTCGAGCACGAGTGGGAGCCGTACGTGATCGCCGACGTCCCGGGGCTGATCGAGGGGGCGCACCGCGGGAAGGGGCTCGGCGACCGGTTCCTGAAGCACGTCGAGCGGACCCGGGTCCTCCTCCATCTCGTCGACGCCGCGGACGGTTCGGCGGGCGTCGCCGAGCGCTACCGCGCCGTGCGCGACGAGGTCGCGGCGTACTCGGACGAGCTCGCGAGCAAGCCGGAGATCGTCGTCCTGACGAAGCTCGACCTCGTGGAGGACCGGGCGGCGCTCGAGGCCGCGCTGGAGGAGGCGGGGGTCCGGGGGGTGCTGGTGTCGGCGGAGACCCGGGACGGGGTCGACGCGCTGATCGACGCGCTGGTGGCGGCCGTCCGGTCGGCCCGCGGCGAGGCGTAGGCCCTCCGGCGGCGGGGAGGCGGATCCCCGATCCTCCTCCGGTCGGGGCCCCGGACTGCCGATAAGGCGGATCGGGACCGAACCCGACCCCGATCCGGAGGACCGTCATGCTCCCGTTGCTCGAGCTGCTGCAGAAGACCGTCGACGAGGGCGCGTCCGACCTGATCGTGAAGACGGGGAGCGTGTCGTCGCTCCGGGTCCGCGGGCACCTCGAGCAGATCGACAGCGAGCCTCTCACCGAGGACTTCGCGATGATCTACCTGAACGAGCTGCTCGACGACCGCCAGATGGAGCGGTACGTCGCCGGCAACGAGGTCGACCTCGCGTACGAGATCGTCGGTCTCGGGCGCTTCCGCGTGAACGTCTTCCGCCAGCTCGGCAAGCCCGGGATGGTCTTCCGCTACATCAAGAGCCACGTCCCGTCGTTCGCGGAGCTCAGCCTCCCGGCGCCGCAGCTCGAGAAGCTCGCCGCCATGAAGCGCGGCCTCGTCCTCGCCACCGGGGTCGCCGGCTCGGGGAAGTCGACGACCCTCGCCTCGATGATCGAGCACATGAACAGCAACATGTCGCGGCACGTCGTCACGGTCGAGGACCCGATCGAGTACGTCTTCTCCGACATCAACTGCATGATCACGCAGCGCGAGATCGGGCACGACTCGCCGACGTTCGCGACGGCGCTGAAGTACTGCCTCCGCCAGGCGCCGGACGTCATCGTGCTGGGCGAGATGCGCGACGCCGAGACGATCGAGGCCGCGATCAACGCCGCCGAGTCCGGGCACCTCGTCCTCTCGACCCTCCACACGATCAACGCGGTGCAGACGGTCGAGCGCATCCTCTCGTACTTCCCGGCCGAGCAGCAGGGGCTCGTCCGCCTCCAGCTCTCGATGGTCCTCCAGGGCGTGATCTCGCTCCGCCTGATGAACACGATCGACGGGCAGGGCCGGATCCCCGCCTGCGAGCTCCTCCTGAACACGCCGACCGTCCACGAGGTCCTCCGCGAGGGGCGGACGGTGGCGCTCCCGAAGGTGCTCCAGGAGGGCGAGTTCTTCGGGACGTTCACGTTCGACCAGTGCCTGGCCCGCCTCTACAAGGAAGGCCGGATCGACTACTCGGACGCGCTCGCCACGGCGGACAACCCGGACGAGCTGAAGCTGGTGATCGCGGGGGTCACCCGCGGCAGCAGCCTCGCCGACCTGCAGATGTAGTCCGGGCCGCGCGGCGCGTCCGGTCGCGCGCCCTCCCCCCCGGGGAGGGCTTTTTCGG
>JBICIB010001049.1:0-3739 GCA_043101415.1 Planctomycetota bacterium JB042
CGTCGCGACCGACTCGACTCCGAACTTCCTGTTCGAGAACCTCGGCGACGGCCGGTTCGCGGATCGGACGCTCGACTCGAACGCCGCCTACAACGCGGACGGCCGGCCCGAGGCCGGAATGGGGATCGCCGTCGGCGACGTCGACGGCGACACGCGTCCCGACCTCTTCGTCACGAACCTCGACGGCGAGACGAACACGCTCTACCGCAACGCGGGCGACCTCCTCTTCTTCGACGAGACGCGCGCCCGCGGCCTCGCCCTCGACAGCCTGGTCCACGTCGGGTTCGGGACGGCGTTCCTCGACGTCGAACTCGACGGCGACCTCGACCTCCTGGTCGGGAACGGGCACATCCTCGACAACGTCGAGCGACTCTACGAGGGGAGCGGGGCGCACTACCGGCAGCGGGCGCTGCTGTTCCTGAACGACGGCCGCGGGAAGTTCGCGGAGCTCGGCGACCGCCTGCCCGCCGAGCTCGCCGCGCCGCGGGTCGTCCGGGGGCTGGCGCTGGCCGACTACGACGAGGACGGCGACCTCGACGTGGTGCTCGTGCAGAACGACGCGCCGGCGGCCCTCCTCCGGAACGACGCCGAGCGCGCCGGCCACTTCCTGACCCTCCGCGTCGTCGACGCGTCGGGGCGGGAGGTCCTCCACGCCTCCGCGATCGCGGAGGCCGGGGACCGCCGGACCGCGCGCGTCTCGCTCCCCGGCGCCTCGTACTGTTCGAGCCACGACCCGAGGATCGTCCTGTCGACGACCGCGGATCGGTTCGACGCGATCGAGGTCCGGTGGCCGACGGGCGAGCGGGCGGTCCTGAGGGACGTGGCGACCGATCGATTCGTCACCGTGCGGCCGGACGGTACGGTCGAGGAGCGCGTCCCCTGACCGACCGGGCGGTCCGGAGCCCCCTCCGCCGAAGGGCGAGGGCCGCGGACGATCGCTCGTCCGCGGCCCCCGATCGAAGGTCGACCTCCCCGGCGCCGATCACGCGAGCAGCTTGCTGCGGACCTTCTCGAGCTGGACCTTCAACTTCGACATGACGTTCGAGTGGATCTGGCAGACGCGCGACTCCGTCAGCGAGAGGATGTCGCCGATCTCGCGCATCGTCAGCCCTTCGTAGTAGTACATGATCACGATCAGCTTCTCCTTGCGGGAGAGCGTGCGCGTGATCGAGTGGAGCACGTCCTTCTGGCTGAGGTTCTCGGCGGGATCCGTCGACCCCTTGTCCTCGATCACCTCGATCTTCTTCAGCGAGTCGTCGTCGTCCCGCTCGTCCCACTTCTCGGACAGCGAGTAGATCGTGCGCGCCGACGACGCCTCCTTCATGTCCGTGTACTGATCGAGGCTGATGCCGAGCTTCTTCGCCATCTCGAACGCGGTGGGGGAGCGGCCGAGTTCCACCTCGAGCTGCTGCTGCGCCTTCGAGATCTGGTGGGCCTTCAGGCGGACCAGGCGCGGGACCCAGTCCTGGGAGCGGAGCTCGTCGAGGATCGACCCGCGGATGCGGGTCGTGCAGTACGTCTTGAACTTGATGCCGCGCTCGAGGTCGAAGCCGTCGATCGCGTCCATGAGGCCGAAGACGCCGGCGCTCTGGAGGTCCTCCAGCTCGATGCTCTTCGGGAGGCTCATCAGCAGCCGCTCGGAGATGTAGCGGACGAGCGGGAGGTAGCGCTCGATCAGCACGTTCCGGAGATCCTCCGTCGGCGCCTTCTTGTAGTTGCGCCAGACGTCGTCGATCTCGGGGTTGACCGCCGACTTCCGGGTCTTCGTGGCGGTCGGGGAGAGCGTGCGGGAATCGCTGGACATTCGAGCCTCCGTGTCACGCCACCGGTCGAGACTCGGCGGCAACTGGCTGCCATCCCGCCGGCGTTCCCCAGCGGATTAGGCCCTCAAGCTTTGCGTCCCCCCCTTTCGAGGGGTTTGCCCTTCGCGTGCCCGGTCGGCTCCTCCGGAATCGGCGTGTCGGGAGCTTTCCGATCGCGTGCGGTCATCCTAGCGGGACAAAACAGGCTAGGTGGCCAAAAAATACAATTTGGTCAATCTAAACAACGGAACTGCTGTCGTTGTTCGACCGGGGCCGTGAAGGCTTGAGCCCGACGACGAGAAAACGCCGCGAACTCGGCGGTTCACGGCGTTCGGGCCCGAAACGCGGGCGGGCGGTCGGTCAGGAGATCGGGCTGGGGCGTCGGGAGTCGGAGAAGTACGCCTGGGCGAAGTCGAGGAACTGCTCGCGGACGAAGTCCCGGAACGCCTCGAGCGACTCGTCGACCGCGTCGACGAGATGAGAGGTGCTCTCCAGGTCGCGGCTCCAGACGGTCTTCTTGCACCGGACGAGGACCGCCCCCTTGCCGTCGGCGTCGACGACGGACGGAGCGGAGTCGAGGAGGAAGGAGATCCGGGAGAAGCGCTTGGAGAGAGCGCCCGCCTCGTCGATCAACACCTCCTCGCCGGAGAGTTCGATCTGGTACATCCCCTCGAAGAACGACTTCGAGCGGGAGAACGTGCCGACCTCGGCCGCGAAGTTGTCCGCGTGCTCCTCGACGATCCGGACCATCTTCTCGAGCCGGTCGAACCGGACCTCGAGCGCGGCGAGCCGGTCGTTCGTCGCCGCCATCGAGGCCTCCTCCCGCGCGCGCTTCTCGCGGTCCTTCGCCTCGCGGATCTCTCGCAGTTGCTTCTGGAAGTCGGTGACCATGGGGGAGCTCGGCACCCGAGGGATCGGAACAGGAACTCTGCATAGAGGTGTACGGAATATACCTCCAGCCCGGATCCGGTGACGGCGGAAAAGTCCGCCCCGGACCCGCCCGATCAGCCGTCGTCGGCCGCCCCCTCCTCCGCCGGGGTTTCCCCCGCCGGGGGCGGGCGGAGCGCGAGTCGCGCCGAGAGGAGCCGCGCGTACGCCCTCGTCCCGCGGAACGGCCCCATCCGCTCGGCGAGCCACGCCGCGGCCGCCGCCGGGTCGGCCTCCGCGCGCGAGTCGAGGTCGGCCAGGAGCGCGTCGGCGGCCGCCTCGCTGGCGGTCCGCACGGAGGCGAGCATCTCCGCGACGTCCCTCCGGTCGTCCTCCGTCCGCTTCGACTCGACGCGCCTCAGCAGGTCGAGCGCCGCCGAGAACTCGCCACGTGCGAGGAGCTCGTCGACGGCGCCTCGCTCGAGCGCGCGCCGCTCCTCGTGCCGCCGGCGGACCTCCTGGCGCGCGGCGACGGCGCGGTCGGACACGACCTCCGCGAACGCGGTCTCCTCGAACCGATCGGCGATCGCGTCGATCTCGCGTTCGACGTCCGCGGGGAGGCGGACGTCGACCTCGCCGGGGAGCGCGGCGAGCCGTTCGAGGGCGCGGTCGCGCTCGACCAGCGCGACCTCGATCCGGCCGATCTCCAGCGCCGCCTTCGCGGCGAGCGCCTCGCTCTCCGTGGTGCGGGCGAGGTCGCGGTACCGCGCCAGCGCGTCGTCGAGACGCCCCTGGTCCTGCAGGCGGACCGCGGCGGTCCACTCCGCGCGGTCCGCCTCGGTCTCGGACGGCGCGTCGGCGCACGCCGCGAGCGCGAGGCACGTGCAGAGCGCGGAGATGAGGTGGCGCACCGTCGGCTCCGTCAGTAGGTGATCAGCGCCTGGATGTCGTGACCGGGGAGCCTCTGGCGCCCGTTCAGGAATCCGAGCTCGATCACCAGGAGCGAGCAGACGGCGTCGCCGCCGACCGACTTGACGAGGTTCGCGCACGCCGCGAGGGTGCCGCCGGTG
>JBICIB010001050.1:0-8454 GCA_043101415.1 Planctomycetota bacterium JB042
GAATCGGTTCGCCATCGCGGGACCCTCCTTCGTCTCCTCGCGTCTCCTCGGCGCCGCCGCCCGGGCGTGGGCGGGGGCGCACGACCGACGCGCAGCGTACCGACCGGCGGGACCCGCCGGGACGGCGACTCGAGGGAAGGCGCCCGCTCCGGGTCGGCCCGGGCCGTCAGTCCGGGGCCCGGCGGTACTCCGCGTCGAGCATCGGCGTCCAGGCCGCGCCGTCCGCCGCCATCTCCATCCGGAACGTGTACCGGCCGTCCCCCGTGAACTCGAACGTCGTGCGGGACGTCCCCATCGGGGACGAGGAGGAGAGCCGGAGCGTGTCGCCGTCGAACGCCCCGACGAACCGGTTCGGCGGCATCCCCATCGAGTCGTGCCAGTCGAGGACGACGTTCCGGCGCTCGGCGTCCCACCAGAAGACGCCGTGCCCCGCGAACGTGCGCCGGCCGTCGCGCCACTGCTCGTACTCCTGGATCACGACGAAGCCGTCGAGCGCGACGCGGTTGTCGACCCGCCCCTCCGCTTCGCCGCCGGCCGGGTCCCAGGGGGAGGGGTGCATCGTCTCCGCGCCGACCCACCTCCCGGCGAGGACGGCGAGCCTCTCGTGGTCGGGTCCCGGCTTCGGTATCTCCATGGCGCGTCTCCCGCGGGGTCCGTGACTCGCACGAAGCGTAACGCCTCCGGCCCCTCCCGCGCGGCCGATGGGGCCCCGCCCCCCCGGGATTTCGCGGGAGGAGTCGCCACCTCGATCGCTGCAGGGGCGGGCCGCCGGTCGTCGGGGGCCAAGACCCGCGTTCGTCCCGCTCTCGTCCGGTCGATGTTCCCGCTCTCCGGCCGTTCGCACCTCGGCGGAGTTTCTCGCGGGAGGAGCGGGTCTCTCGGTCGCCAGACGGTTCGCTCCGGACCGTCGACCTCCGCGTACCGCCGTGGTGCGCGCCGCGGGGACGGGCGGTCCATCCTCGACTCGAGAAGACAGGAGAAGTGATGAACCACGAGAGACACCGAACGCTTCGGCGCGTCGTCACGAACGGCGCTCTGGCGCTGGGGCTCATGAGCGGCGCCCTCGGCACGGCGGCCGCGCAGACGTGCACGGTGAGCACCAACCGGACTTCGATCACGTTCAAGACCCTGCCGAGCGGCAGCGGGATCAAGATCCTGAGCCTGACCGACCTCGTCACCGGCGGGACGCTGCAGGTCGGCGGCAGCGCGATCTGGCAGGTCGTGTTCGCGGCGAACCCGACCTTCCCTGGCCTGCCGACTGGGCACTGGGACGAGCAGCGCGTCCCTCCCGCCGCGCCCGTCTCGGCGGTCTGCGATTCGAACAACATCTACCGGCGCGGGTACCCGATTCAGCGTCCCGTCGCCACCAACGGAGTGTCGGTCGTCCAGGCCGGGGCCGGCTGTGTCCTGACCTGGAACGACGTCGCCCTGCCGACGCCGGTCGGGGCTCAGTGTGGGGGGAGCCCCGGTCACTTCGACGTGGTCGTTCGGGTGCAGCCGAAGACGATCGGCGGGCGCCAGTTCCTGAGCTGGACGGCCGAGGTGACGATGGCGGACGACGCGTGTGACTATTGGCGCGTCCTGAACGTCAAGCTCCCGCTGTTCGCGCTGCGCGAGATCGGGGACGTCGGCGCCGACGACCACGTCGCGTTCCCGACCAACCACGGAAACGTCGTCGACGATCCGATCACGAATCGGCAGCCGTACCCCGAGGAGGCGCTCTCCGGCGATCCGCTGCTCCCCGAGAACGACCGGATCGCTCGACGGTTCACCTATCCGGCTCGGGTGCAGGCGCAGTACATGGCGTACTACGACGACACCCCCGCGGGAGAGGGCGAATCGGACGAGGACGAGATCGGTCTTTGGATCGGCGCGGACGACGTCTCCGGATTCGTGAAGCGGCTCTACTTCGGGACGATCGAGCCGTCCGAGAAGTCGAGCGACGCGTTCCTCCAGATGCACCTCACCCATCTGAACGGCGGCGAGTCGCTGGAGGAGTTCAAGACGTTCGATCTGTCGGCGCTGCGGACGGCGACCGGAGCGCCGACGGGGTACGACGTGATCATGACCACCTATCAGGGGGACTGGTGGGACGCGGCGGTCTTGTATCGCGAGTGGCTGGAGGCGCGGCAGCCGCCGTTCCTGTCCAACGGGAAGCTCCACGATCAGGTCGAGAACGGCACGGAGACCGATCGAGCGCGCGTCGAACTCGGCGCCGGAGTCGTCTCGCGTCACGACGACTCGGGCACGATCGCACGGGCGAACCCGAACGACCCGGACTCCGAGTTCTCGAAGCTTCGGTCGTGGTCGGAGTTCTACCGAAGGGTCAACGACCCGAGCGCGGAGCCGCTCGAGTGCTTGGAGCTGGCGGCGAACTTCAACAACTTCGGGAACCTCCTGAGCCTCGATGCCTTCTGCAACGACGAGCTCGTGACCCAGACGTCCGTGCAGTCCGGGGTCGACATGATCCGGCAGCTTCGGGTGCCGGTGACCGCGACCTGCGGCGTCGACTCGCAGCAGGTTCCACCGCTCTTCAGGTGGTCGATCGCGAACAGCGACGCGGGGAACTACAACTCGCGCGTGTCGCCGTTCAACTGTCAGCCGAGCTTCTGGACGTCGTTCGCGCTCCCGATGTACTGGAACGGGACGTTCGTCGACGACCCGGTCACCACGCCGTTGAAGTCGTTCACCAGTTCGGGGAGCGATTGGCTGACGAACTGCGTTCGGATCTGGCGGTGGCCGCAGTTCATGCTCATCACCAACGCGTCGCCGTCGACGCCGTACGTCCCGACCCTCTGTCCTTCGATCGGGCCGTGCTCCCTGCCGGTGACGATTCCGACCCCGCCGAACTTCCGTGTCGACTGGAAGGGCTTCAACGCGATCGCGTTCACGGGAGACGGTCCGGTGTCGTTCCCGAGCTACGCCCCGCTCCACTCGTCGGGCCACACGCACCGTGGCACGACGCAGTCCGGAGGCGGAACGTACTGGGTCGACAACTACCTGGAGTTCCTCCGCGGTACGAAGAACACCCTGTTCACGCTCTCGACCACGATCCCGACGCCGTTCAGCGCGCCGATTCCCCAGCCGGACCTCGCGGGCATGATCGCGGGGACCGAGCGCGCGCACGAGTGGCTCATCTCCGAGGCGTCGTGGTTCGGGAAGAACCGTACCGTGCCGTTCGACACCGCCCAGCGCGGACCGATCGACTGGATCGCGTCGAAGGGTGCGCGTCTCGTCCCGTTCCTGTCGATGGTCTACCACGACTACGTGACCATGGGCGGTCACCTGCTGGAGCGGTCCGAGCTCCTGAAGCTGTACGGAACGGCCGACCTCGGCTCGATCAACACGTCCTCGCCGGTGCAGATGGAGTCGCTCCGGGCGCGCTCCGACGCGGCCCAGGTCGTGCTGGGCGGCTGGTTCCCGTCCCTCTCGATGAGCACGGACCTGAGCGCGCAGTACGTCCCGGCGCCCGGGCAGTCGCCCGTGACCTTCTCACCGATCCTGTTCGACGGCCCGCCGGACCCGTCGTTCACGTGCCCGACGCCGAACCCCGTGAGCTGGATCGGATCGGCTTCCGCGCTGCAGGCGGACTACGACTACTACCGGGATCTCTTCGCGCTTCGTCCGCTCCACAAGGAGCACCTGATCTACGGCCGGCGGTTCCGCGATCCCGTCGTGGAGCCGCGGACCCCCGAGTGCCTGACGACGTTCCAGAAGCGATTCATCCGTCCGGAGTACGATCCGGCATCGAGTGCGTGCGTCGACTTCCAGGCCGAGTTCTTCTACGACATGGTTCACGTGGTCGGAAGCACGTTCACGTCTCCCTCGGGGACGCCGGCGTTCTTCTTCACGAACTACTACCGGACCGATCTCGGGGTCTGCTCGGGGACGCCGGACTACGGGTTCCGATTCTCCTTCGATCCGACCGAACTCGGACTCTCGGACGGGACGTACAAGCTGTGGCGGGTCGAGCGGGACGGCTGCGCGGACTCGGGGACCTGCACGGAGGAGACGGCGCTCGGCACGTTCACGGTCACCGGCGGCCAGGCCGCGGTCTTCACCAGCGGCTATCTCACCCTGCCGCCCGGCGAGTCGGTGGTGCTCCACGCATCGCCGACCTCGCCGTGCGCGCCGTGACCTGAGACGCGCCGCGACGCCGAGCGAGCGGGCGCCCCGCGGGCGTCCGCTCGTTCGCTACCATCCCGTTCCATGAGCGTCGACGACGAACGACTGCGCGAGGTGCTGATCGCCTGGTACGCCGCCCGGGAGGCGGGGGAGTCGGTCGACCTCCTCGCGCTCTGCGGCGGGGACGAGGCGTTCGCGGCCGAGGTGACCGAGCTGCTGGCGAGCGACCCGATGGCCGCGTCGACGGACGACGCGTTCGAGCCGCCGGCGCCTCGCGACCCGGACGAGGAGGGGGACGCGGGGGCGCCGCCGGTCGAGCAGCTCGGTCCGTACCGGCTGCGGACGCGGATCGGCGAGGGGGGGATGGGGCAGGTCTACCTCGCCGAGCAGGTCGACCTCGACCGGCTGGTGGCGGTCAAGATCCTTCGGACCGACGGCCGCGCCGACCCGAAGGCGAAGGCGCGGCTCGAGCGCGAGGCGAAGCTCGCCAGCAGCCTCGACCACCCGAACATCGTCCCGGTCCACGCCGTCGACGAACAGGACGGCCTCCTGTACGTCGTCATGAAGTGGCTCTCCGGCCCCGGCCTCGAGCACGTGGTCGGGCGCGTGACCCCTCGCGAGGCGGCGGAGATCACGGCGAAGATCGCGCGGGCGCTCGACGAGGCGCACCGGAGCGGCGTGCTGCACCGCGACGTCAAGCCGGCGAACGTCATCCTCGATCGGGGGACGCCGTACCTCGTCGACTTCGGGCTCGCGCGCGACCTCGCCCTCCCCCTCTCCAGGAGCCAGAGGTTCGCCGGGACGCTGGCGTACATGCCGCCCGAGCAGCTCGGCGACCAGCCCGACGAGGTCGACGCCCGCTCGGACGTCTACGCCCTCGGCGCGACCCTGTTCGAACTGGTGACCGGCCGGCGCCTCTGCGCCGGCGACTCCGCGGAGGGGCTCCTCTCCGCGGCGCTGAACCGCGACACGCTGCCGGTCCGGCTCGACCGCCGCGAGCGGGACCTCGAGGCGATCATCTCGCGCGCGACGGCGCGGGAGAAGGAGGACCGGTTCCCGAGCGCCGGCGCCTTCGCCGACGACCTCGAGCGGTACCTGCGGGACGAGCCGGTCCTGGCGCGCCCGCTCGGGCCGGCGGCGATCGCCTGGCGCCGGATCAAGCGCCGCCCGCGGACCAGCGCCACGATCGCGGCGGTGACGCTCGCCGCGGTGGCGGCGTCGGTCCTCGCGCTGGCCGAGAGCGCGCGGAGCCGCGGCCTGATCGAGTCGATCCGGAGCGGCGCGCGGACGGCGCTCGGGGCGGGGGACCTCGCGACGGCCGAGGAGAGGCTCGACGAGCTCGCCGGCGAGACGGCGCCGACGCCGGGGGACCGCGCGCTCCGGGAGGAGCTCACCGCCCGCCGCGCGCTGGAGACGCTCCTCGACCAGCTCATGAGCACCTGGGAGACCCAGCCGCCGGCGCTCCTCGAGGAGCTCGTGGCGGACGTCGAGGCCGAGGGGGCGCGTCGGTTCGACCCGTGGCGGACGGGCGTCGCGCTCGCGCTCGCGTCGATCCACCTCGCGCCGGAGGAGACGATCGGGCGCCTCGAGGCGCTCGAGGCGGAGCACGGCCCGCGTCGCGCGACGGCGGCGCTCCGGGCGCTCGCGGAGCGCCGCGACGAGATCCCGCGGACGCCGGAGGCGCGCTCGCCGCTCGACCACGTCGTGACGTTCCTCGCCCTCCGCATGGCGTACGCCCCGCTCGCCGACCGGAAGGCGGAGATCGACGCGGCCGCCGACGCGTGGAGCGACGACTACCGGGTCGGGCTGGCCGAGGTGATGCACCACGTCGACGCGGGCGCGTTCGACTTCGCCTACCGGCTGCTCCGGAAGCTGCCGGAGCCGAAGCGTCCGACGCCGATGGTGATCGGCAAGCGGGTCCACCTGCTGCTGCTCTGCGGGAGGTGGGACGAGGCGCTGGCCGCGTACGATTCGATCCCGAGCCGCTCCCGGACCGGCTGGGACATCACCAACCGGCTCACGATCCTCCATCGCATGGGGGAGCACGACGCCGTCGAGAGAGAGCTCGCCGCGGCGCGCGCGGCGCGCCCGGACGACACGTTCCTGATGCTGTTCGAGGTCCGTCGAAGGCTGGCGGACGAAGGCTCCGACGGCGCATCGGCGCGACGCATGCTCGACCGGATCCAGCGGGCCGCGAGCGTCTCGTTGCACGCAGAGACCGCGCGCGCGATCGGTTACCTGCTCGACCTCAACGGCATCGTCGACCTACCTGACGAACGGCAATCCGCCGAAGTTCTCCGGCTGCGATCCTCGGTCAGCGAGTTCCTTTCGACGCAGAGCCGGAGTCGCGAGGCCTCGTCGCTCGGTCACTTCGTCCTGGGCGAGTCGTTCCTCTTCCCGGCACGGGACCGGAGCCGAGCGATTTCGGAGTTTCGCCGGGCGATCGAACTCGATCCCTCCGCCGCCGAGCCCCGTCGGTCATTCGTGCGCGTCGTGTTCTGGCGGGCCGCGAACCAAGAGGACGGTGAGGGTTCGAGTGCTCCGACACTTCGTTCCCTCCAGCTCGAGGCGATACGGATCCTCGAGGGTCTGCTCGACCAAGGCCATCGGGGTAAGGGGGGGCTCGGAGAGAGTGAGGAACTGGCCGCCTGGGCCGACCTGCTCCGTCTCGCGCTCGCCATCGGTGACGATTTCGCGATCTGCGGTCACTTGCGGCGGATCAAGGTTCGCGACCATCTCCCATGGCCGACAGAGGCGCGCGAGTTCCTTGATCGCCTGTCCGAGCGTTACGGCTGTGACTCATGAACCGCGATCGGTTCGGAGTTCGCGTTCCGTCAGGATCCGAACGGATCGAGCAGGTAGCGATATTCGGTCGGGTCCAAGGTAGTCACTCCGTCCGGATCGATCATCGAGAGGAAGCTCCCCGATGACCCCATCGACGGGCTCGGCCAGAAGTAGCCCTTGCCCGCCCCGTCGAACTTCAGTTTCTTGACGGTGATCACGTCGGTCGAGTCCGCGCGCAGGGAGACGTAGACATCCTTGTGCTGGCACTTCAGCATGTGGACGCTGGCCTTCGCTCCCGTCAGGAACACGTACAGAGGTGCCGGCAGGAGCCCCGCTCCGCTGCTTCCATCGTTGACGCGGATGTTGATCACGACGGGCTCCGTCAGCTGGAGGGATGCGGCGGAAGTCCCCACTCCCTCCAGTCCCGCGACGTTCACCTCGTTGGCGGGCGTGTACTGCGACGGTTGATTCGAAGTCGAGGCGTAGACGACCGCCTGGATGGCCAGTTCGAGGCCGACGGCGATCGCACGCCGGTACTCTCCCTGAGTCTCGAAGAAGGTCTGCGCTGCCGTGCCTCCCTTCAGCAGGAGCGCCGATTGAAACACTCCCTCGGCCGACATGATGTCGAGGTTCTCCGGCATCACGGGGCTCGGGTCGCGGTACCAGGAGCAGTACGACCACCACTCCAGTTGTTCGTCGGCCGAGTCGTGGACCCACGTCTTGGGATCGATGCGGAAGATGCGCGTCGCGGGCCCCGTCTGATCCGCCACGATCGGCTGGAAGTACGCGCGGATCGATGCCGGATCGGGGGGGAGGACCGGAGACGGAAGGTGGACCGCGTCGATCGCGGGCTGGAACAGGTTCTGCTCGTGGACCACGAGGTCGGGTTGAGACCCGTAGATCAGGGGGTCGAGCGTCGTCGGCGTCGCCGGGGCCAGGAACGGATACGTCGTGGTCAGGGCGACGTACTCCGAACTCGGCGAGCCGGACGGTGTCTTCAGGCGCGCGTCGACGAGAACGTAGACCCACTCGCCGACGTTGCCGTTGACCCGAACCTTCAGCTTCTGGCCGATCTGGGTGGAGGTAACGCATTTCGAGTCGTACCTGGTGACTATCGACTCGACTTCGTGGTCGACGTGACCGACCTCGATGCTGGGGGAACCCTGTCCGAGGAGTTCTCCGGTCAGGAACGCCGAAGCGATCAGGGCGGGGATCAGACGGTTCGAGCAGCAGGTCATCGTTCACTTCCTCGATTGGGGGGACATCGAGATCAGGGGGCGAACCAGCCGGGGGTTCCTCCCGCGACTTCCGAAAAAAAGTCCGGGGCCGACCCGGCGTCTCCTCGACGCCTTCGGGGGGTACCCTAACAGCCCGTTGAAGAAGTGCTGTGGGTGCGAGGCGAGTTCCTCGCGGCCGAGATCAAGGCGCGCATCCGGAGGCGAATCGCCGATTCATCGAGGAATGCGCAACGCAGAGATCGGCCGCGAGGAGCAGCCGCAGCCCCGCATGACTCCTTCAACGGGCTGCCAACCCGAAGAGGCCGCC
>JBICIB010001051.1:0-5566 GCA_043101415.1 Planctomycetota bacterium JB042
GCGGGGGGGTAACAGCCCGTAGACGATCCTGAGGCAGATCGACGTGCTGGAGCGCGTGCTCGAGTCCTCCGGCAGGAAGTCGACCGCACCGACTGGGTCGACTTCCTGCCGGAGGACTCGAGCACGCGCTCCAGCACGTCGATCTGCCTCCGGATCGTCGACGGGCGGTTCGCCGCGCTCGACGCGAACGAGCGGGCGGCGGTCGTGAAGCGGCTGGTCCGCCTCCTCGAGGACGAGGGGGCGGGATACGACGTCGGGAGCTACCGCGACGCTCCGCCGGGCCTCCGGATCTGGGGCGGCGGGACGGTCGAATCGGACGACGTCCGGCGGCTCCTCCCCTGGCTCGACTGGGCCTACGCCGCCGTCCGGCCGTGACCGGGCCCGGCGAACCGGTTGAGAACGGCGCGGGCAGGTGCAAGAATCGGGCCCGTTCCCGTCGCCCCCTCCTCCCTGGACGCGCCATGAACCCGCTCCGATCGCTCCTCTCCGTCCTCCTCCTCGTCGCCGCGCTCCCCGCCTGCATGGGGATCGGGAAGGCCGGCGCCGACCTCGAACTCGAGGAGCCGACCCTGGACGTCCTGGTGGAGACCGACGCCGCCCGGTACGGGGTCGGGGAGGCGATCGTGGCGACCGTCGTCCTCACCAACGCCGGCGCCGCCCCCGTGTCGATCCCGCGGCCGTCGCCCGACACGGTGCGGTTCTTCGTCCGAGGGGCCGACGAGAGCGAGCCGCGCGACACGCAGAGCGTCCGCTGGCCGCTCGAGCAGGCCGAATTCATCTCATTGGAGCCGGGGGAGAGCCACGGACGTCGGTTCGTCCTGAACCTCGCGACCTCCGCCCCGGGCTCGCTCGACTTGTTCGCCGTCTACCGGACCGAGCCGGACCCGGCGATCGAGCTCGCCGCCAACGTGGCCTCGAAGCCCGTCGCGCTGGAGGTGGAGCTCCCCGTCGCGATGGAGCGCGACTCGATGGGACTGATCTCCCGGGCCGAAGCGGAGAGGATCGCCGTGGCGCACTTCGGGCGGGAGGCGGCGCGCACCGAGGCGCTCCTGGTCAAGGACAGCAAGGTCCGCATGCACCAATGGTGGGTCACCGTTTGGTACCAGTCAGCATCACCCGATGGAAACATGTACGGATCATGCTTCATTGATCCGTATCGCGGACGCGTCCGCGGGGTGACCGACGACCCCGTCCCCTCCTCTTGATCGAACTTTGTTCTGCCGTTGATGGCCTCGCGGCGTCCTCCCGATGGAGTGCGACCGGTTGGTAGGGGCCGTGGAGTTTGATCTCTCGGTTCGGCCCGCCTGTTGTTAGACATCAGCTCTCGCTCTCGTCGAGAGCGACTGTGGCGGTGGAACGGCTCGGTCGACGCCGATCGGGCAAGACTCGACAAACCAATCTGACGGCCACCCCGGGGACGGGGTGACATACGTCTCGCGGATCGACGGATCCGGGCCGACGCCCGATCCCCGTCTCCCCGTGGGACGTCCTTTCGATTCTCGACTCACCGAACCCGGAGGAGATTCCTCGATGCGACACGCGCTCCTCGCCATCCTCGGCGGCGCGCTGATCTTCGACCCCGCTCTGTACGCGCAGAGCGGCAACGCGGATGCAGCCCCCGCCGAACTCCCTCAGCACCTCGTGAAGGTGCTGCGGACCAGCAACAAGGCGCAGACGAACCGATACGTTCCCGTGGTCTACGACTTCGAGAACGTGAACCCGTACTCGGTGTCGCGGCAGCTCCGCCGGGTCATGGACTTGGAGGAAGGCGCGTACTTCGCGTTCATGGCGCCCGACGGCAAGAGCGGCAAGGTCCTCCTGGCGCTCCCCGAGTACCAGATCCCCGGCGTCGAGGAGGTGATCGGCTACATCGACCGCGCCGACATGACGTCGTCCGGAGGGACCCAGCGAAACTACGTCCACATGCGCCATCGGGACGCCACCGACGCGGGGCTCGTCGACTCGGCCCGCCTCGAAGGAACCCCGACGATCGGGGTGACGGCCGATCCACGGAACAACGCGGTCCTCCTGGAGGACGCGCGCTCCGGCCTCGATCGGGCGACGAACGCCGTGCTGGAGTTCTACGACCTGCCGACCCCCCAGCTCGAGACGGTCGTCACCGTCTACGAGGTCGACGTCAGCGACGACGGCCAGCTCGGCCTCGACTACGTCGCCTGGAAGAACGGCCCCGGACGGAACCTCTTCGCGGTCGGAGCGTTCGCCAACAAGGAGAAGATCACGACCTTCGACGGGAACTCCTCGGCCCTCCTCTACAACTCCGGCCGGAACACGCACAACCTGGCCGGCCGCGAGTGGCACGCCACCGGCCGCAACGGCGCGTTCTTCTACGACATGCCGTCGGCGTACTTCGACTTCCTGGTCTCGAAGGGGCGCGCCCGGATCATGACCGAGAGCAAGCTCGTGGCGCTCAACAACGAGACCGCGACGCTCCAGGTCAGCGACGACATCCTCTACTACCAGGTGAAGCACAACCCCGACCTCCGCGCCGGTTCGCGCGTCCGCCCTCTCGACCCGTACGGCGACTTCGAGGCGCAGATCGACACGAACGCCGGGAACGAGACGACCGACCAGCTCGGCGTCAACGTGGCCGACCACCCGGACAACCGCGTCGTCGTCCCCTCCACCATCGGCCGTTCGCTCGGCATCGCCTCCGCCGGGTTCTTCCTGCGCTACACGCCGATCATCGGACAGGTGGCGTCGGAGATCGCGCTGCAGATGAGCGTCGTGAACCACACGGGCTACGCGGACGACGGGGTGCCGACGCTCGCGAGTCGAGACATCGACACGACCTTCACGCTCAACCACGACGACCGCGAGATCACGATCGGCGGACTGGTGCGCCAGCGCCGGATCGACTCGGCGAACCGCATGCCGTGGCTCGGGGACATCCCGGTCCTCGGCGCGTTCTTCGGCGGCGAGTCGCGGCTCGACCAGAAGACGCAGGTCTTCGTGACGCTGAAGTGCAAGGTCGCGAAGTTCGGCGAGAGCAACGAGACGAACGCCGACGCGGAGACGCGCGAGAAGGCGACCGGCGCCCGAGGGTTCGACGTGCCGGCCAACGACCCCGGCTTCCTGAGCAAGTGAGCGGAGAGAACGAACGATGAGCCACAAGATCACCACCGCCGCTCTGGTCGTCCTCCTCGCGTCGACGGCCGCGGCCCAGAACGTCGGACGCCCCCCCGACCTCGCGGAAGGGGTCCAGAACCGGTTCGGCAACACGAGCCCGGACCAGGGGTTCTCCACCGGACAGGGGAACAGCCGGATCGACGACTACTTCAACCAGGACGAGCAGATCAACATCAACCCGGACACGGGCGTGGTGAAGGTCCTGCGCGTGAACCAGAAGAACCTGATCAACGACTTCGTGACCGCGGTCTTCCCGGTCAAGAACGTCGACGCGCGCGAGATCCGGAACGTCTTCGAGTTGATCTGCGCCAAGGAGGGCGGCACCGCGACGCTGATCCGCGACAACGTCAAGATGGAGGAGAACGTCCAGGTCATGTGCCCGGCGTACATGCTCCCCTGGTTCGAGAGGGCGGTCGCGGCCCTCGACCACGACTGGGTCAAGCAGGCCGTCGACGGCTCGAAGAGCACGCGTCACTACCTGAACTACCGCCCCGCCGACTCCGTCGACTTCCTGGCGCATCGGTACGCCGGCAGCGAGGGCGTGACCGAGGTCGACCAGAACCGCTCGCTCATCCTGCGGCGGGACGAGCCGGCGCGCGCCGACAAGTACATGAAGGCGGTCGCCGAACTCTTCGACGTGCCGCCGCCGCAGGCGATGCTGCAGTTCAAGATCTACGAGGTCGACACCAACAACGACCTGAAGGTCGGCGTCGACTGGATCGCGTGGAAGAACGGCCCCGGCCGCTCGCTGTTCGAGGTCCTGTACTCGAGCCAGGACTCGCGACACCAGTTCGAGAACGCGACGAGCCCGTACGATCCGAACCTCGGCTCCGCGATCGGATTCTTCCCCGGCGAGTCGGACCTCCAGTTCCAGTCGACCCAGTACCTCCTGTCGGCGAACTACCTGCTGACCTCGGCGTACCTCGACTTCCTCCGCGTGAAGGGGAAGGCGCGCGTGCTGGCCGAGCCCGAGCTCTTCACGATCACGGGCGTCCCGGCGAGCTGGACCTCGGTCGATCAGATCCTCGCGTTCGACTCCCAGCCGTCCGATCCGAGCGCGTTCGGCACCGTGCCGACCCGCCTCAACACCACGGACGCCAGCGTCCCGACCGGGTTCGTGCCGGACGGATTCTCTCCGGCTCCGGACTTCCCGGCCGCGCACAACCGGTTCCTGAACCACTCCATCCGCGGTGAACTCGGCCTCTTCCTCGACGTCGTGGCCGTGATCGGCACGGAGTCGAGCGAGATCGACCTGACCCTCCAGTCGACCGACCTCGCCGGGACCACGCCGCAGGGGACGCCGATCATCACCAACCGGACGATCGACACCAAGATCCGGCTCGTCGACGGGCAGCCGTTCGTGTTCGGCGGGCTGACGCGCGACGAGGACGTCGAGGCCTCGAACAAGGCGCCGTGGCTCGGGGACATCCCGGTCCTCGGCTACCTCTTCGGGCAGGAGACGACCTCCGCCCGTCGCAAGGAGCTGGTCATCACCTGCGTGCCGCACTTCTACCAGGGTTGCCCGAAGGAGGTGACCGACGCCGTCGAGCTCGACACCATCTCGATGGCGACCGGCGCGAAGGAGATCGAGGTGCCGGACAACTCGTTCGGTTTCGACGACTGGATGTTCGACACGATCGAGTGACGACGCGCCTCGATCGACGAGGCGGAACGTGCGAATGACGGAGCGGTCTCTCCCGGGAGACCGCTCCGTTCGTTCGGGTCAGGCCTGGCTCGCGGCCGGCGCCGCGCCGTTGGAGTTCGCGGGGTGCATCTCGACGGCGAGGCGGACCGCGTCCTCCGCCCTCTCGATGACGTGGTTCTCCGCGACCTTGCCCGGCGCGACCTCGAGCTGGCCCAGCACCCGGGCCGGCTGCTCCTGCAGCTCGCAGACGAACACGTCGACACCCTTCGCCTTCAGGCCGTCGATGACGTCGGCCAGGGCGTAGGCGCCCGATTGGTCGAGGAACGGCACCGCGCCGAGGTGAAGGACGACGGCCTCGGCGTGGGTCAGGCGACCGAGCTTCCGCTGGAGCGGCCCGGCGTTGCCGAAGAAGAGCGAGCCGACCAACTCGACGACGTAGACGTCGCCGAGGACGTGCTCGGGCTGCTCGAGATCCGGGATCCACGGTCGGTGGGCCGCGATGTCCTTGAGCGGCGAGTGCGTCGCCGGGTCGAGGTCGGCGAGGCGCTTCACCAGGATGAGGCAGGCGAGCCCCATGCCGATCGCCACCGCCCACATCAGGTCGACGAACACCGTCAGGTAGAGCGTCAACAGCATCACCACCGCGTCGCCGCGGGGGACCTTGAGGATGTGCCGCAGCCCCTTCACGTCGACGATCCCGATCCCGACCGTGATCAGGATGCCGGCCAGCACCGCGAGCGGGATCTTGGACGCGAGCGGACCGAGGCTGACGAG
>JBICIB010001052.1:0-9249 GCA_043101415.1 Planctomycetota bacterium JB042
CGTCGCCTTGATCGTCGAGCCGGTCGTCCTGCTCGGGCTCGCCGCCTGGTGGACGCGCCGGGTCCTCGCCCGCCGCGAGGGGGTCCTCCGGATCGCGGTCCGGTACGCCTATGCCCTCGTGCCGCTCGGCTTCGGCGTCTGGCTCTCGCACTACTGCTTCCACTTCCTGACCGGCTTCCTCACGTTCGTGCCGGTCGTGCAGTCGCTCGCGCTCGACGTGAGCGGAGTCGCGCTCCTCGGGGCGCCGGACTGGACGTTCGGCGGGATGACCGAGGAGGCCGTCTATCCGATCGAGCTCGGCCTCCTCGGGCTCGGCTTCGCGGTGTCGCTCGCGGTCACCTGGCGCCTCGCCGCCGCGGACGACGCGGCGCGGCCGGCCCGTCCGTTCGTGCCGTGGGCGATCCTCCAGTCCCTCCTCCTCGTCGCCGCCGTCTGGTTGCTGTCGCAGCCGATGGAGATGCGCGGCACGTTCCTCGGGGGCTGACGGATGACCCGAAGCCTCGTCGTGACGCTCGGTCTGCTCGCCTTCCTCGCGGCGCCCGTCGCGGCGCACGACGGGCCGCCGTACCCGATCATCGTCGACCGGCCGACCGGCCCCGCCGTCCTCTCGGTCTGGGCCGACCCGGACGTCGGGATCGGGACGTTCTACGTCTACCTCGAGCCGCTCGACGACGAGACCCCGATCCCCCCGGACGCGGCGGTCGAGATCACCGTCTGGCCGAAGTCCGGCCGGTTGGAGGAGGCGTCGTTCCCGGCCGAGGCTTCGAACAAGGGGACCCGCGACAAGGCGCGCTTCTACTGCGAGGTCGACTTCGATCGGCAGGAGTGGTGGGTCTCCCGCTTCGAGGTGAGCGGCGCCGGCGAGAGCGAGACGGTCGAGATCGACGTGGAGGTGACGCCGCCCGGGTCGGGCCCGGTGCTCGACTTCATCCTCTACCTCTTCCCGTTCGCGGCGGTCGGCGCGCTGATCGTGCGCGGGATCGTCGTCGGCCGCAACAAGCCGGCCCCCCCGGCCGCGACGCCCTCCCCGGACGACGCGTCGCCGGTCGGGGACGACGCCCCGGAGGAGTCGTGATGGAGGAGTACGCGGTCGTCGATCACGTCTTCTACGTCGTCGCGCTCTTCGCGGTCGGGCTCTGGGCGATCGTCTGGCTCGGCGCGCGCGGATTCACTCCCGAGGGCGTCCCGTGCTCCCCGCCGTGGCTCGGCCGGGGAGTCGTGGGGCGCGTGTTCGGGTCCCTCCTGATCCTGGTCGGCGCCGTGTTCGTCGCCCTCTCGTTGCTCGGGCTGAGGCTGCTGATCGTGCGGCTCACCGCCTGAGCGGACCGTTCCACCGAACTGATCGCATCGACTCCGAAAACCCACGAGGTTCCGACATGACCGCTGCGGACCGACCGAGACCATCGACGCGCGGCGGGAAGGCGCCCCCGCCGGCGCTCTTCTCGCTGCTGCTGTTGCTCCCCGCCGGGTGCACCCAGGAGAGCGCCACCCTGTTCGGCAAGGCGCTGTTCGGATTGATGATCGTGTCGTTCATCGTCATCCCGTTCATGTTCTGGCGCGCGTGGAGCAAGGGAAAGGCGGCCCCGCCGCACTCTCCCGCTCGAACGAAGGAGGAGTCATGAAGAGCTGGTGGAAGGGCGTCGGCCTCGTCGCGATCTCGGCGGCGGCGGTCGGCGCGACGCCCGCGCACGCTCAGGAGGGGAACGCCAGCCGCGCCCCCACCGAGGTGCCGCACAACCTCGTGAAGATCCTGCGCACGAGCAACAAGGCGCAGACGAACCGCTACATCCCGAAGGTGTACGAGTTCGAGAACGTCAATCCCTATGCGGTGGTCCGGTTCGTCCGCCGCGTCATGGAGATCGAGGAGGGGGCGTGGGTGTCGTACGCCGCTCCCGACCTGCGAAGCGGCAAGATCCTCGTGGTCTTCCCCGAGTACCAGGAGCCGTACCTCGACGAGCTGATGGCCAGCCTCGACCGGACGGGCCTGACGTCGATCACCGAGACCGCCCGCCGGATCCACCAGCTCCGCCACCGCAACGCGGCGGAGGTCGACTTCCTCGGGGTCGCGGAGATCGAAGGCACCCCCGAGGTCCGGGTCCTCCCCGACGGGCAGACCAACGCGGTCTACCTGGAGGACACGCCTTCCGGCATGGAGCGGCTCCTCGTCGGCATCGAGCGGCTCGACCAGCCGACTCCCCAGCTCGAGGCGCGGGTCACCGTGTACGAGGTCGACGTCAACGACGACGGGCAGCTCGGTCTCGACTACGTGGCGTGGAAGAACGGGCCGGGCCGCAACCTGTTCGCGCTCGGGCTGTTCGCCGAGAAGGAGAAGATCACGACGCTCTCCGGTCCCAATGCGCTGCTCTACTCGTCGGGGAAGGGGACCGCCGGTCTCCCGGGCCGCGAGCTCGAGACGACGGGCCGGAACGCCGCCTACCGGTACGAGGTCCCGTCCGCGTACTTCGACTTCCTGGTGGCGAAGGGGCGGGCGACCGTCCTCACGCGGTCCAAGCTCGCGATCCTGAACCGGAGCCCCGGGCTCCTCGAGATCGGCGACGAGATCCTCTACTACCAGGAGAAGCACAACCCCGACCTGCGGGCCGGGGCCCGGCTGTCGCCGCTCGATCCGTACGGGGACACCAACGCCCTCGTCGACACGGCGAACCCGAACGAGACGACCGACGCGCTCGGCGTCCAGATCGCCGACTACCCGGACAACCGCGTGCTCGTGCCGAGCCTCACCGACCGCGCGCTCGGGGCGGCGCAGACGGGGTTCTTCATGACGATCACGCCGACCATCAACCAGGTCGGCTGCACCATCGACATCGTCCTCTCCATGGTCCAGCTCACCGGCTTCTCCGACGACGGGTCGCCGGTCCTCGCCAGTCGAAACCTCGACACCCTGCTGAAGATCCCGCACGACCGGCGCGAGATCACCATCGGCGGCATGGTGCGGCAGCGCCGCGTCGACAGCGCGAACAAGATGCCGTGGCTCGGGGACATCCCGGTGCTCGGGTCCTTGTTCGGCGGGGAGTCGCGCCTCGATCAGAAGACGATGGTGGTGGTCACGCTGCAGACCGAGGTGATCGACTTCGGCGAGACCAACCTCGGCGACGACGACCGCCGCATCGAGCGGATCGCGGACCGTCAAGAGAACGTGGCGACGCCGGCGAACCCGCCCGGCTTCCTCTCCAAGTGACCCGACGAGAACCAGGAGCAAAGGTCATGCAGAACCGCATCCTCCCCCTCGTGCTCGTCGTGTCGGTCGCGTTCGTCGCGCCGGCCTTCGGGCAGAACCCCGGCCAGACCGGGAACGAGTCGTCCGGCGTCCAGACGCGGAGCGGCGACGAGAGCCCGAACTCGGGCTTCTCGACGGGCCAGACGAACAACCGTCTGGACGACTACTTCAACCAGGACGAGCAGATCAACATCGACCCCGACTCGGGCGTGGTGAAGGTCCTGCGCGTCAACCAGAAGAACCTGATCAACGACTACGTGACGGTCCTGATCCCGATCTCGAACGCGCACGCGAACGAGATCCGCGGCGCCCTCCGGACGGTCACCGGACTGGAGGGCGGCCGCGCCGAGGTCGTCTTCGACGCGGTGGCGAAGCAGACGTTCGCCCAGGTGATCTGCCCCGAGTTCCAGGTCGAGCCGATCCGGCGCGCCGTCGCCGCCCTCGACGTCGGCTGGCTCCGTCAAGGCGTCGACGGCTCGGAGACGGTCGAGTACGCCACCCGGTTCCGGCCCGCGGAGACGGTCGACACCTTCGCCTCGTTCTACGCCGGCGAGGGGACGACGCGCGTCGACCGGTTCCGCAATCGGGTGCTCCGCCGCGACGAGCCGATGCGGGCGGACGCCTATCTCGCCGCGGCGGCCGACCTCGACCGCCTGCCGCCGCAGGCGCACTTCGAGTTCCGGATCTACGAGGTCGATCTCTCGAACGACCTCTCGCTCGGCGTCGACTGGATCTCGTGGAAGAACGGCCCGGGTCGCAGCCTGTTCGAGGTGCTGTTCACGGGCCAGGAGGGGCGCGAGCGGTTCGACGGCGCGACCGGCCACTACAACCCGAACCTCGGGACGGTGACGGTGACCGGCGACGGGTCGATCGTCTCGGAGAGCACGCAGTACCTCCTCTCCGCGAACTATCTCCTCACCTCGGCGTACCTCGACTTCCTGCGCGTCAAGGGGAAGTCCCGCGTCCTCGCGGAGGCGGAGGTGTACGCCTTCAACAACCAGATCGGGACGTGGTCGGCGGTCGACCAGTTCCTCTCGTTCGAGGCGACGCCGTCCGACCCGGACGCGTTCGGCATCGAGCCGAGCCGCCTCGACAAGGGGTCCGACTTCGCGGCGCACAACCGGTTCCTGAACCACTCGGTCGGCCCGAAGAACTCGCTCGGCATGACGTTGAACGTGGCGCCGGTGATCGGGCTGGAGTCCTCGGAGGTCGAGATCGAGTTCGAGTCGGACGACCTCGCCGGCACGACGCCGCAGGGGACGCCGATCATCTCGCGGCGGCGCATCGTCACGAAGCTCCGCCTGATCGACGGGCAGCCGTTCGTCCTCGGAGGGCTGTCGCGGCACGAGGACGTCGAGGCGAGCAACAAGGCGCCGTGGCTCGGGGACCTTCCGGTCCTCGGCTACCTGTTCGGGCAGGAGAACACGGTGAAGCGCTCGAAGGAGCTCGTCATCACCGTCGTCCCGCACTTCTATCACGGGGCGCCGACCGAGGTGACGGACGAGGTGTTCCTCGACACGATGGCGATGGCGACGGGGGAGAAGGAGGTCGAGATGCCGGAGAACAGCTTCGGCTTCGACAAGTGGCTCTTCGACGAGGTCGAACACGAGCCTTGAGAGGGCCCGGACGCCGATCGAGCGGCGGCGAGCGACGCGGGGGCCGGGAACGGGGACGCGTCGGTCGCGAGGTCGCATCGAATCGGGCGTCCGGGCGGGGGTCGGCCGGCCCGGGGAAGGCCGACCCCCCGCGGCCCGCCGTCCGCGAATTGGATGACGGGTGAGCCGGGCCCCGGGCCGATCGAGCGGTTACGCCCTCGGCTCGACGGCGTACCATGGGAGCCGGCCCCCCGCCCCCCGGGGCCGCGGAAGAAGGAGAACGACATGCTGACGACTCTGCTGCCGCTCGTCCTGTTCGCTCAGGTCGGGGACGACGTCGCGTTGGTGAAGGCGGACCCCGACGGGGGGGCGAAGATGTCGCTGCTGGTCCACGCGCCGCTCGGCCTCACCGGGGCGCCGACGGCGTACGCCTCGGACGCCACCTTCTACAAGTCGTCCGGGAAGCGGCCGGCGCGGTTCGTGATCGGCGCCGACATCGACGGCGACGAGGTCGACGAGGTCGTGGTGCTGAAGCAGGAGCTCGACCGCGGAGGCCGGTACCGGCTGTACGTGCATCGTGCCCCGAAGGCTCTCGACGGGAGCGCCGGGAAGGTGATCGCGTCGACGAAGAAGAAGGAGCTCGGCTCCCCGTCGACGAAGGGCGAGGTCGTGTCGATGTGCGCGGTCGAGGTCGACGCCGACGGCGTCGACCAGGTCGCGGTCGTCCGTCAGGTCGGGGACGGGAGCCAGCGGCTCGAGGTCTTCCCGCTCCCGCAGGAGAAGAAGGCGAAGCTCGGCGCGCCGATCGGCTCGTTCCTCGACTTCGGCCTCGACCCGTTCGACACGGTCGCGTCGATCGACGGCGTCGACGTCGACGCCGACGGCGCCGAGGAGATCGTGGTCCTCCGTCGCGGCACCATGTCGCCGCACGAACGGATCCTGGTCCACCGCGCGCCGCTGGTCGTCGGCGACGTCCCCGGGGCTCCGATCACCGGCGCGGGCGACCCGAACCCCTCGGCCGGCGAGATCCTCGCGATCCGCTCGTTCGACCTCCAGTCGGACGGCATCGACGAGGTCGGGATCGTCCGCGAGACGCCCTCCGGCCTGACCCGTCTCACCGTCCTGCCGCTGCCGCTCTTCGGCCAGTTCGGGCCCCCGGCGAGCGACGTCCTGTTCGTGGCCGATCCCGAGAAGTCCGCCACCCACTCGCTGTTCGCGCTGCGAGGGCTCTCCTCCAAGGGGAACCAGGACCCGTTCGACTCGACGGAGCTGAACGGCGAGTACTCGGTGTCGATGAACCACACCGAGGTCGTCGGCTATCTCGGCGGCGGGTCCGAGTCGTTCGGCGCGAACGGCACCGGATCGCTGACCGGCGAGGGCGCGTTCTCGTTCGACTTCGACGACGGCGGGGACCTGGTCGGGCAGTTCATCGGCTACGCGATGACGATCGACCTCGCGGTCGGCGGCCAGCAGGCCGCGATGAAGGGGAAGGACGGCGACCAGCTGAGCCTCTTCTTCGGCGACGCGAAGGTCCTCTGGCTCGGCAGCAAGGCGATCCTGACCGGGACGTACTTCGGCTCCGGCGTCGACAAGAACGGGGGCTCGTTCTCGGTCACGGGCGGCACCTACCAGCTCGTGCGCGAGGTCGACTGAGCCGATGTCCGGTCCCTCGTCGATCCTCCGAGCCGCCGCGGCCCTCGCGGCGGCGGGCCTCCTCGCGTCGACCGGCGCCGCGCAGGAGATCGGCTCCGAGAAGGCCGTCCCGGTCCACCTCGTCGACGGCGAGGAGGTGGCGGTCCCGCTCGGCGAGCTCCTGAAGCACGGGGAGCACCTGTTCCGCGCCAAGTGGACCGTGCAGGACGGGATGGGCCGGCCGCAGCTCAAGGGGGTCGGGTCCCCGCTCTCCGATCCGACCGACCCGCTCGTGTTCCCCCGCAACTTCAACCGGCTCTCGTCCCCCGAGGCGACGTCCTGCGCCGGGTGCCACGCCGACCCTCGGCCGGGCGGCGGCGGGGAGTTCTTCACCAACGCGTTCGTGCTCGCCGAACGGTTCGACTACGCGACCTTCGACGTCGCCGACCCGGTGTTCACGAAGGGGATGCTCGACGAGAACGGCGGCGTCACGACCGGCGACTCGATCGGGAACCCTCGCTCCACGCCGGCGCTGTTCGGGGCGGGCTACGTCGAGCTCCTCGCGCGCGAGATCACCGCCGACCTCCGGGCGCAGCGGAACGCCCTCGGGCCGAACTCCTTCGTCGACCTGAAGTCGAAGGGGATCTCGTTCGGGACGCTGGTTCGGACCGTGAACGGGGCGTGGCAGACCGACGGCGTGGAGGGGCTCCCGCCCTCGAGCCTCGAGTCGACCGGGCCGACCGATCCGCCGAGCCTCGTGGTGCAGCCGTTCAGCCACGGCGCGGCGACGGTCTCGATCCGGCAGTTCACGGTCGGGGCGTACAACCACCACATCGGCCTCCAGGCGGTCGAGCGGGCCGGGGACGGCCTCGACCCGGACCAGGACGGGATCGCCGACGAGCTGACCCGCGCCGACGTGACGGCGGTGACGCTCTTCCAGGCCGCGCTCGCGCCGCCCGGGCGGATCCTGCCGAAGTCGAAGGAGGCGAGGCAGGCGGTCCTGTCGGGCGAGCAGGTGTTCGTCGACATCGGCTGCGCCTCGTGCCACGTCCCGTGCCTCCCGCTCGAGTCGGACCTCTTCCTCGAGCCGAACCCGTTCAACCCGGCGGGGACCCTCCAGGAAGGGGGCGCCTATCACAGCCAGGTCGGGTCGGTGGCGCTCGACCTCGGAGGGAAGGGGCTGCCGCGGCCGCGCCTGAAGAAGGGCAAGAAGACCGGCGTGATCGAGGTGTTCGTCTTCTCCGACTTCAAGCGGCACGACATCACCAGCGGGCCGAACGACCCGAATCGAGAGCCGCTCGACATGCTGGCGGAACCGGGGTCGCCGGAGTTCTTCGGCGGGAACGGGACGTTCCTGACGCCCCGGCTGTGGGGGGTCGGCGGCGGATCGCCGTACTTCCACCACGGGAAGTTCACGACGCTCCGGGAGGCGATCGAGGCGCACGCGGGGGAGGCCTCCGGCGTCATGCTGCAGTGGCACGCCCTCCCCGGCGAGATCCAGGCGAAGGTGATCGAGTTCCTGAAGTCGCTCCAGGTCCTCCCGGAGAAGGCGAAGGGGACGGTCCTGAACCACAAGGGGAAGAAGACGAAGTGGGAGCCGTTCCCCTGGACCTGCGGGCAGGACGTCCCGCCGCTCCCGACGACCCCGCCGGAAGATTGAGTTCGGCGCTCGGGCCGGCCGGCCGATCCGGTCGATGAGGGGCGGGAAGGGGTAACCTCTCCTTCTCGCCCCCTTCGCGTCGGAGCGTTCGACCATGTGCGGAGTCATCGGCCTCGTCTTCGAGAAGCACCGCGACGACCTCGGCCACGTCGCGGGCGAGCTGCTGCGCCAGCTCGAGTACCGCGGCTACGACTCGACCGGCGCCGCGGTCCAGGGCGAGGGGACGGAGGTCCGGCTCCGCAAGGGGGTCGGCGCGCCGTCCGTCCTGGTCGAGGACCTCGGCATCGTCGACATGGCCGGGTCGATCCTCTGCGGCCAGGTGCGGTGGGCGACGTTCGGCGCGGTCGACGAGCTGAACGCCCAGCCGCACGAGATGCGGTGCAAGGTCCACCTCTACGGGGCCCACAACGGCAACGTCACGAACTGCGACGACCTGAAGCGTTGGCTGCTCGAGGAGGGGCACGACGTCAAGTCGGACAACGACGGCGAGATGGTCGTCCACACCGTCGAGCACCTGTTCGCGCGGGAGCTCGACGCGCTCCCCGCGGCGGCGCGGGAGGAGCCCGACGAGCGGCGGGCGGCGATGCGGAAGGCGGTCTCCGGCGCCGCGTCCCGGCTGCGAGGCTCGTACTCCGCCGTGATCGTCGACCCGGTCAGCCGCGTGGTCTGGGCGATCAAGCGCGGGTCGTCGCTTTACTTCGGATTCGGCGGATTCGGCGGACTTGGCGGGCACGGCGGCGCCGGCGGCGGCGGCGGCGAGGTGGGACGCGGCGGGGCGTTCGGGATCGCCTCGTCCGATCTCTCCGCGGTCCTTCGGCTGACCCGGGTGTTGCTGCCGCTGGCGGAGGGGGAGTTCGTCGAGTTCGACGCGAGGGCGGCGCGCGTCTACCGGCTCGGCGAGAAGGGGGGCGCCCCCACCCCGCTCGAGCGAACGCCGGTGCGGAGCCGCTTGCGCGCCAAGGACACGGCGCTCGTGCCGCCGTTCGAGACGTTCATGGACCAGGAGATCTCGGCGCAGCAGCGGACGTGCAGCGACGTCGTGCGGATGTTCCTCGGCGGGAGCGAGGCGGTGCGCGCGCTCCGTCCCGTGCTCGACGAAGGGGGCGACGAGGAGCGGGCGCGGA
>JBICIB010001053.1:0-5572 GCA_043101415.1 Planctomycetota bacterium JB042
CGAACGGGAACGGCCGGAGCGGATCGCGCAGAGGACGCGGCAGCTCCGCCGGGCCGCGGCCGCGCTCGAGGCCGGGGGCGTCGTCGTGGTCGGCGGCGACGGCGTGCACGGGGCGGCGGGGATCGACGTGCCGTTCCTCGGCGGACGGCGGCGCTTCCGGCTCGGTCCCGCGTCGCTCGCCGTCGGAGGCGCCGCGGCGCTCGTCCCGCTCTTCTCCTCCATCTCCGCGGACGGACGGATCGAGCTGCGGTTCGAGCCGGCCGTCGAGGCGGACGGGACGGACGACGACGCGCGAATCGACGAGCTCACCCGCCGGCTCGCGGCCCGGTTCGAGGCGGCCTGGCCGAGACTCCTCGGAAGCCTCCGCTGGGGAATCCTCCGCCGGACCTGGAGCGCGCTCGAAGGAGGGCGATCGGACCTTCCCCGCGATCCTCTCGATTCGCGCGCAATCCCCTGATCGTGGGCTAACATGTCGCGATCATGCCGACGCTCGCGAACACCCGCCTGGACCTGCCGCCCCGAACCGACCTCGAAGCCGAGATCCGCCGGCTGAAGGAGGAGCGGAACGCCGTCCTCCTGGCCCACTACTACCAGGAGTCGGAGATCCAGGACCTCGCCGACTTCCTCGGCGATTCGCTGGCGCTCGCGCAGGCGGCGGAGAAGGCGGACCAGGACGTCATCGTCTTCTGCGGCGTCCACTTCATGGCCGAGACCGCGAAGATCGTGAACCCGACCAAGACGGTCGTCGTGCCCGACCTCGAGGCCGGCTGCTCGCTCGCCGACTCGTGCCCGCCCGAGGCGCTCGCCGAGTGGAAAGCGGCGCACCCGGAGTACGCGGTGATCGCGTACATCAACTGCACCGCCGGCGTGAAGGCGCTGGCCGACTGCATCTGCACGTCCAGCAACGCCGAGCGGGTCGTCGCGTCGTTCCCCGAGGACCAGCCGATCCTGTTCGTCCCCGACCGGAACCTCGGCGCCTGGCTCAACAAGAAGACCGGGCGGGACATGAAGCTCTGGCAGGGGACCTGCATCGTCCACGAGACGTTCTCCGAGCGGAAGATCCTCGACCTGAGGGCGGAGTACCCGCACGCCGAGTTCATCGCCCACCCGGAGTGCGAGCCGGCGATCCTGCGCCACGCCGACTTCATCGGCTCGACCACGGCGCTCCTGAACCACGTCAAGACGGCGGAGGCGGACGAGCTGATCGTCGGGACCGAGACCGGCATCCTCCACCAGATGCAGCGGCTCGCGCCCGGCAAGCGCCTGATCGCGGCGCCGTTCGAGGGGGAGGAGTCGTGCCGGTGCAACGAGTGCCCGCACATGAAGCTGAACACCCTCGAGAAGCTCTACCTCTGCCTGCGCGACCTGAAGCCGGAGATCGTCATGGACGAGGAGCTCCGGAAGGCGGCGCGCGTGCCGCTCGACCGGATGCTCGCGCTCGGCTGAGCGCGCCCCGATCCCGGCCATGCCCTCCCTCCCGCTCGTCCTCCTGATCGGCGCGGCGCTCCTCGCCGCCGAGGAGCCGGCCGACTCGCCGTGGTCGGCCCGGCTCGAGGAATGGATCGAGGCGGCCCGCGTCCCCGGCGTGCAGGCGGCGGTCCTCGACGACGGGGAGGTCGTCTGGAGCGGCGCGGCCGGCGTGGCGCGGCGCGCGCGCGGGGAGGAGCCGGCGGTGCCGCTCCGGGACGACGTCCCGTTCCCCGCCGCCTCCTTCTCGAAGCCGGTCGTCGCGTGCGTCGTCCTCGCCCTCGCGGAGGAGGAGCGGCTCGACCTCGACGCGCCGATCCGGACGCTCCTCCCGCCCGAGCGGCGTCGACTCCTTCCGGACGACGAGCGGTTCGACGGCGTCACGGCGCGGCGCATCCTGTCGCACTCGGCCGGGCTGGTCGGCGGCGGGCGCCCGCGGCTCGGGCTCGACCCGGGCGAGCGGTTCAGCTTCTCGGGGGCCGGTCACGACCTCCTGCAGCAGGCGGTCGAGGCGGTCGCCGGCGAGGGCCTCGAGGCGCTCGCGTCCCGGATCGTGTTCGAGCCGGCCGGGATGACCCGGTCGACGTTCGTCGCCGGGACCCGCCTCGCCGACCCGGACGGGCCCGTCGGCCACGACCGCTTCGGGCAGGAGCTGCCGTTCCGCGACCCGCCACGGGCGTACGCCTCGTACTCGCTCCGGACGACCGCCGCGGACTACGGCCGCTTCCTCGCCGCGCTCCTCGCGGGGGAGATCGTGTCGGACGCCTCGAGACGGACCCTCCTCACGCCCGTCGTCCCGGCGCAGCGGGCGGTCGCCCACCTGGCCGGCGCGCCGTTCGACCCGGTCCCGCTCGTCGAGTGGGGCCTCGCCTTCGGCCGCGAGGAGACGCCGACCGGCGCCGTCTGGTTCCTCTGGGGGAACCACCCGGGGTTCCGGGCGTGGGTCGCGTTCGACGCGGCGCGCGGCGACGGCGTCGTCTGGCTGTCGAACTCGTCCGACGGCCTCGTCCTCCGGCGGGCGTTCGTCGGCGCCGTCCTCCCGGGGCCGCACCCGGCGCACGCGTGGATCGAGTCGGAGGCCCACGACGACCCGGCGCTCGCGCTCTCCCGCCGCCTCGGGATCTCGGCGCGCGACGAAGGGATCGACGCCGCGAAGGCGCTGCACGCGGAATGGAGCGCGGACGCGGCGCTCGCCCCGCTCCTCGCGCCGGAGGAACGCCTGGTCGGCGAGACCGGCCAGCTCCTCCAGCTCTCCGGGCGGACCGAGGCGGCGATCGCGCTCCTCCGCTGGCACGCGGAGCTCGCGCCGGACGACCCGTGGGCGCACGAGAACCTCGCCCGCGTCCTCCTCTTCGCCGGGCACGCCGACGAGGCGAAGCCCGCGCTCCGCCGCTGCCTCGAGCTCGACCCGGGGCACCGGTTCGCGTTCGAGACGCTCCGCCGCCTCGATTCCCGCTGAGGACCGACCGCCTCCCTCCCTCCCATCCATGACCGAAGTCGTCGCCGCACTCGATCAGGGGACCACGTCGACGCGGCTCGTGCTGTTCGACCGCGACGGGGCCCCGCTCGCGTCCGCCCAGAAGGAGCACCGCCAGATCTGTCCGCGGCCGGGCCTGGTCGAGCACGACCCGACCGAGATCCTCGGCGCGACCGACGCGGTGGTCCGCGAGGCGATGGCGAGGGCCGGCGTCGAGGCGGCGGAGATCGCGGCGCTCGGAATCACGAACCAACGCGAGACGACCGTCTTCTGGAACCGTCGCACCGGCGCGCCGTACGGCAACGCGATCGTGTGGCAGGACACGCGGACCGCGGCGCTCTGCGACCGGATCCGGGCGGGCGGGGACGCCGGACGGATCGTCGAGGCGACCGGCCTCCCGATCGCGACGTACTTCTCGGCCTCGAAGATCGCGTGGGCGCTCGCGCACGTCGACGGACTCGCCGCCGCCGCCGCGCGCGGAGAGGCGGTCGCCGGGACGATCGACGCCTGGCTGGTCTGGAACCTGACCGGCGGCCCGGACGGCGGGCGCCTCGTGACCGACGTGACGAACGCGTCGCGGACGCAGCTCCTCGGCCTCCGGTCGCTCGCCTGGGAGGACGAGCTGCTCCGCGCGTTCGACGTCCCGCGCGCGATGCTCCCCGAGGTCGTGTCGAGCACGGACGTCTCCGCGTACGGGGCGACCCGGCCCGACGGACCGTTCGGAGGCGAGGTCCGGATCGCCGGCGTCCTCGGCGACCAGCAGGCGGCGCTCGCGGGCCAGCTCGGGGTCCGCGAAGGGGACGCGAAGAACACGTACGGGACCGGCTGCTTCCTCCTCCAGAACACCGGCGAGGAGATCGTCCGCTCGCGGCACGGTCTCCTGACGACGGTCGCGGCGCGGTTCGGCGGCGGCGCGGCGACGTACGCGCTGGAGGGATCGGTGGCGATCGCCGGGGCGCTGGTCCAGTGGCTGCGCGACAACCTCGGTCTGATCTCCTCCGCGCCGGAGGTCGAGGCGCTGGCGCGATCGGTCGACGACAACGCGGGCGTCCACATCGTCCCCGCGTTCTCCGGCCTCTTCGCCCCCCACTGGCGGAGCGACGCCCGCGGCGTGATCGTCGGCCTGACGCGCCACGCGCACAAGGGACACCTCGCGCGGGCGGCGCTCGAGGCGGTCGCCTGGCAGACGCGCGAGCTGGTCGACGCCATGCGGAACGACTCGGGGCGGACGCTCGACGCCCTCCGCGTCGACGGCGGGATGGTCGCGAACGACCTGCTGATGCAGCTCCAGGCCGACGTCCTCGGCGTGCCGGTCCGCCGCCCGGCGGTCCTCGAGACGACCGCGCTCGGGGCGGCGTTCGCGGCCGGGGCCGCGGTCGGGTTCTCCCCGCCGCTCGACGAGCGCCGCGACCGGACGGACGTCAGCCGCGAGTGGACGCCGACCCTCGCCCCGGACGAGCGCGAGCGCCGCTACGCCGAGTGGAAGCGGGCCGTCGAACGGTCGCTCGGCTGGGCGGCCTCGTGACCCCGGTCCGGACGTTCGACTTCCACGGGCTCGACGTGCCGCGCTGCCGTCTCGCGCTCCTGAACCTCCTCGATCGACACGCGGGGCAGGACGTCACGCTCGCGTGCGTCCACGGACGCGGCGCCGGGCTCCTCGCGGCCGAGATCGCGCGGATCGCCGCCGGCGACCCCCGGATCCGCCGGGCCGAGCGCGACCCGTCGAACGACGGCGTCACGCTCCTCACGCTCGCCCCGAACCGTCCCCGGCGGAACGCTCCGCCCCGCCGCCCGCCCGCCTATGATCCGGACGAGCCGCCGGAGCGACGTCGCAAGCGGCGATGAAGCCTCTCCCCCGAACCCCACGATGACCCTCCTCCTCCTCTACGTCCTCGGCGCGCTCTCCATCTCGTTCCTCTGCTCGGTGCTGGAGGCCGCGGTCCTCTCGATCCGCGGCTACCAGCTCGCGGCGCGGAAGGAGGCGGGCGACAAGGCCGCGGCGCTCCTGCTCGACATCAAGGAGCACCGGATCGACGACGCGATCTCCGCGATCCTGACCCTGAACACGATCGCGCACACGATCGGCGCCGGCATGGCCGGGGCCCAGGCGGAGCGCGTGTTCGGCAAGGCGTGGGTCGGCGTCTTCGTCCTCGTCCTGACCCTCCTCGTCCTCCTCTTCACGGAGATCATCCCGAAGACGCTCGGGACCCTGAACGCCCACCGCATGGTCGGCTTCGTGGGGAGGACCCTGACCGTCCTGATGAAGCTCCTCCGCCCCGCGCTCGTCGTGACGAAGGCGCTCACCGGCCTCCTGTCGCACGGCGCGAAGAACCCGGTCTCCAAGAACGACCTCCGCGCGCTGGTCGCGATGGCCGGGACCGCGGGGACGATCCACGAGCGGGAGACGCGGCTCCTCTACAACATCCTCGGCTTCGGCGCGGTGACCGTCGAGGACGTCATGACGCCGCGGACCGTCGTGAAGATGCTGCCCGACGACGGGACGATCGCCGACCTCCTCGACGACGCGGAGGCGGTCCAGTTCTCGCGGCTCCCGCTCCGGCTCGAGTCGAAGGACGAGGTGACCGGGTACGTCCTGAAGCAGGACGTCCTCCGGGCCGTCGTCGACGG